>CAMBSX010000109.1 GCA_945870655.1 Chthoniobacter flavus
TGCCGCCCAAGACCGGCAATTTCAACGTCAAGGTGCTCGCCCCCGACGGCGGCCCCGCGGCCGAAACGGTCGCCGAGATCGACTACAGCGAGTTTCCCGTGGCCTATGTCGTGGTCGGCCCCGACCACCGCGACCGCATGCGTCCCGAGATCATCCCCGGCGGCGCGCCCAAAGCCACCCCGACCCCGCCGCCGGTGGCTCCCGTCGAGTTCGACCTGGCCCAGGAACGCGTCAAGGAACGCGAGGCACGCGTCAATGCGGCCAAGCTCGAACGCGGACACCTCCAATCCCAGATGGCCATTCTCAGGGCGCAGATCGCCGAAGGGGTCAACGTCCCGGAAAACGCCACCGCGCTGCAGAGCGATCTCGAGAAGCGATTGAAAGACGTAGAAGCCGAAACCCGCGGCACCGCCACCCCGGCCACTCCGGCCACCCCCGCTCCGGCCAACTGACCTCCTGCGCGACGTTTCGCGGACACCGCCGAACATGACCGCCACGGTCATGGTAAGTTAACTTTTTGTCACATTGGGGCAAAAAGGGTTGCCCACTGCGGCAGACAGGAGCACTTTTCCCCACGAAGAAAAACGAAAAATCATGAAATTTCCTCTTCCTGCCTCCCCCCTCCGTTCCTGGCGCCTGCACTTGGCCGCTGCGTGCACCGCACTCTGCGCCACCTTCGCCACGCCTGCTTCTGCGCAGGTTCTGCTTGAGGTGAACTTCACTTTCACTGGTCCGCTGGCGAGCAACGGATGGACGGCATTCAGTGGCGTCGGCACAAATCCGCTTAATTCTGCAGCCCCGGGTCTTACTTATGCCAATCTCCCGTCATCCGGCGCCGGCAATGCCGCTTCGCTCCTGCCGACCGGGGAAGACGCCTATCGGCTGCTCAGCGCTACCGAACCTGGGACGATCTACACTTCCGTGCTTATCAATGTGTCCGCGGCACAGGCTGGCGGGGACTACTTCTATGCTTTTTATAACGAAGCCACCACTGGTGGCGGATACAACGGCCGCGTCTTTGTGCGTTCCAACGGAGCCGGCGGCTTCAACTTCGGCGTCGCGAAAAACACCGCCACGGCCGCCAGTGTCAGCTACGAGACCACTGCGAGAAGCTTCGGTGTCACCTACCTCGTGGTCCTGAAGTTGACCCGCAATGCGGGTTCCACCACGGATGATGTGGCGAGCCTGTGGGTCAACCCGATTCTCGGGGGCTCCGAGACCTCTCCCGGCCTCACCAACAACGCCGGCAACGATAACCTCATTGGCATCTCCTCGGTTGCTCTGCGCCAAGGGAGCACGACGGCCGCTCCCACTCTGAGCATCGGCAATATTCTGGTCGGCACCACTTGGGCATCCGTTACTCCCACAGCCTCCGCTTCCGCCCCCACGATCACCAGCTTCTCTCCGTCCGGCGCCCCGGCCGCCACGCCGGTAATCATCAACGGCACCAACTTTATCGGTGCAACCGAAGTGACCTTCAACGGGGTTCCCGCCCTCTTCAGCGTCAACAGCAGCATTCAGATCACCGCGACCGTGCCGGCGGGGGCAACGGCCGGATTTGTCCAGGTTACCACGCCGGAAGGGGTCGCGGTGAGCGAACAGGCTTTTGTCGTCCCCACCGTGGCGGTGACGCTGCCCGGTGCGATCAACGAAGGCGCCTCGGCGCTCGGAACCGTCACCTTGACCGAACCCGCCGCGTCGGACGTGGTTGTCTCCCTCACCAGTTCGAGCCCTTCGGACCTTGTGGTGCCCACGGCGGTCACGATTGCTTCGGGCTTTGACTCGGTGGAGTTCGATGTCGAGGCGCCGCTCGACGGCTCCATTGATACCGATGTCGACGTCACGGTCACCCCCGCGGCTTCCGGCTTCGCGCCCGAGCCTGCCACCATCACAGTGCGCAACATCGATGTGCCGACCGTATCGCTCACCGCGGGTGGCTACACGCAGGACTTTGCCACGTTTGTCGACGCGACGACCTTACCCCTCGGTTGGTCGATCACAGCGGATGGCAGCGGAACCACCAAACTCGACTACTCGTCTTGGGACGTTATCGCGACAGGCATCAAGTTCAACTCGGCCACCGCCAATGTCTTCGGTTACCAGCACACAGGCAGCACCGGAATCGTGCGCCAGATTCTGACCCTTCGCAACGACACCGGTGCGGAAATCACCGACTTGACCATTGCCTACACCGGGCGGGCGGCCCGTCTCGATCAAACGAGATTTCCGATTTACAAGGTGACGGTCGACGGCTTGGAGCAAACCGCGCTGGAATACAGCACGGGCGACGGAGACGGTGTTGCCAAGTCCGCCTCGGTCGGCGGATTGTTCATTGCACCCAATCAGGTCTTCCAGATCGTCTGGACCTCCGACCGCGGTCTCTCCTCGGGAGGCTCCCGCCAGATCGGAGCGAGCGCCGTGAATATCACCGTGGGCGCTTCGGCACTGCCGCCCTCCGTGGCTGCGCTGTCTGTCCCGCTCGGAAGCATTACCGGCAACACCTCCGAGGTGAGCGCCAATGTGACCGGGGATGGCGGTTCGGCCATCACGGCACGCGGTTTTGTTTATGCCCAGACCTCGGTGAATCCCGATCCCGTCATCGGGGGAACGGGTGTCACCAACATCGTCGATCCTTTGACCGAACTCGGGGTGATGAACGCGTCGCTCACCGGTCTGAGCGCGAGCACTGGCTACAGCGTCAAGGCTTACGCGATCAACGCGGAGGGCACGACTTACACGGTGGTCCAGACCTTCACCACACTCGCTCCGCCGGCCTCGTTCACCGGAAGCTATTTCAATGCTTTCAACAACTTCTCCGGACCGAATGCCTTGCCGGGTGAATGGTCCGCCTTCTCCAGCACCG
Organism: Chthoniobacter flavus; assembly: GCA_945870655.1. Taxonomy (GTDB): domain Bacteria; phylum Verrucomicrobiota; class Verrucomicrobiia; order Chthoniobacterales; family JACTMZ01; genus JACTMZ01. The sequence continues at coordinate 2,864 of CAMBSX010000109.1, forward strand.
GTCTCCAGACGTATGTCGGCGATTGGACGTCGGCTTCGTTTAGCGGCGGTTTCTACGGTGGTGTCAGCAGTCCGGGGGTTCTGGGCTACACGCACACCGCGGGAAGCGGCACCCTGACGTTGTCCTTGCGCCTCGTCAACGATACCGGTGCACCGATTACCGAACTGAACGTGCGCTACCTCGGACGCGTGGAGGTTCTGGACAACACGCGGTTCCCGGCTTGGACGGTCACCGTGGCCGGCACGGAATCGGCCGAGTTGTTCTACACGACGGAGGTCGGCGTCGATCGAACGAAGACCGCCGCCATCACAGGCCTCAACATTGCCGAGGGCGAAGCATTCACTATCACTTGGGTGTCCGACCGTGGATTAACGACCGGAGGTTCCTCCCGCCGCATCGGTCTGGCCGATGTGGTGGTCAGCACTTTGGCGATCGCGGACCCGGTCATCAATGTGAGCAGTGCCCTGACGCCATTCGCGGCGACGCTCGGCAGTCCCTCCGCGGCGCAAACCTTCAGCGCCGGCGGGAGCAACCTCAACGGCAACATCGTTGTGACGGCCCCGACCGACTATCAAGTGTCGACCAACGGTTCAACCTATGGTTCTTCGGCGACTCTCACCGCTTCGGCCGGCTCGGTTGCGACCACGACGGTCTACGTGCGCCTTGCTGCTACGGCGGCTGTCGGCAGCCCGTCGGGCCTGGTGACCATCGCGAGTGACGGTGCAACATCGCAAAATGTCGCTGTGACCGGCACGGTCAGCGCGGCCAGCGGCTATGAAAGCTGGGCTTCGGGCTTCGGGCTGGATCCGGCGACCAATGGTGCGCCGACGGCAGACCCGGATGGCGACTCCTTCAATAACGCGCAGGAATACGCCTTCGGCACGAACCCGACGCAGGGTAACGGTTCGCTCCTGAGCACCACGGCCTCTGGTAGCAACCTGGTCGTGACGTGGCTCGAGCGCGGCGACGTGATCTACAACGTGCAGAGCACGGGGAACCTAGCCACCACGGCCTTCGCCAACGATGGTACAGTCAACGTGGTTGATGGTCCGGTTGATCCCGCTCCGCCCGCCGGCTACACCCGCAAGCAGATCACCGTTCCGGCCAGCGGCAGCAAGTTCTATCGTGTCACGGCGGCAACGCCGTGAGGATACGGTCCCGTAACGGAATAACTCACCAAGCCCCGCGTCCCAACAGGCGCGGGGCTTCTTGTTTGGTGCGGGTCACGCCGCGGGAAACCATCCTCTGGCATCTTCTTCCATCGGTGGCTAAAGACTGGAAGGTCTATCTATCACGGAGACACGGGGCGCACGGAGGGGGGGCGCTGAGCGCCCCGTGACGTGCGGCGGGACGAGAAGGATGAGGGAGCGGCCGTATGCCGCAGTGTTCAGTGATTCGGCGTTCAGTGGTTCAGTTGGTGGGAAACGGGGACGCTGATGGGCGTGGGTGAGGCTGGGGCGGCCTTGCGTTGGGCTGGAAAACGGATAGATTTTAGCGCGTCGGTTCGCCCCAGAATATTCCGTGTTTTTCACCCGCATTGTTTTGCTTCTGCTTCTGGCGGCTCAGATAGCGTCAGCTGCAACGATCCGATTGGCCTCGTTCAACATCCTGCAGGGCTTTGAGGCACCCGGAACGGACTCTTTCGAGCAGGCGGCCGCGGTCATGGCCCGTGTCGATGCGGATATTGTCGGGATCGTCGAGGCGCGCTCGGGCACCAATGAGGCGGTCTATTTCCGGCAGATGGCCGAGCGCCTCGGCTACCCTTACGCCGTGCTCTCGGGCACCACGCCGCTGGATACCACGTTGCGGACGGCGGTTTTCAGCCGTTTTCCCATTGTCATGACCAATTGGGTGCAGTCTCCCGTGGGTGCGATGGAAATGACCCGGCAGAATCTCGGAGTAAAAATCGATGTGCCAGACACGCCCAACGACCCGCTCATCGTGGTCGTGCATCCGAAGTGCTGTTCCTCGTCCTCGGGGCAGGAGAGCTTTCGCCGCGCCATCGAAATGAGGCGGGTGCGCGAGTTTGTGGAGTCCAACAGCATTCCGGCCCTCGACAACGTTTTTGTGGTCGGGGACTTCAATCTGGTGGGCACGGACGATATCGAATTCGGCAGCCTGCCTTCGGGTTTGCCGCAGCGCTACGTCTTGGGCTCCGATGTCGTTTGGCCGATGCTCTATCGTCGCGATCCGGATTTCTATTTTTCATCCCAAGCCATCGCTCGTTTGCCCATGGCCCAAGTTGATGGGACGACCAAGACCTGGAGCACGCGGGCAAGCTCTTCGTCGGTGCTTGATTATATGATGGCCTCGGCGCCGGTCAGGTCGCGTCCGTTCCAAACCGAGATTTACAACAGTGCTTTGGATGGTGAGGGGGTCGGGCTGCCAAAACCTGGCCCGCAGCCGGCGATTGATGCCACGAGTCGGGCGTCGGACCACTATCTGCTCTTCGGCGACTTTGATCTGGGGACGCCTCCGCCGGCGCCAGTCTTGGAATGGCCTGTGGCAGGTGATTTGGTCGAGGGGGAGAGTCTTGCCGACAGCACTTTGACGGATGGTGTGGCTGCCGTGGCTGGCACTTTTGGATTCGCGGACCCCGAAGTGATCCCGGCGGCCGGGGAGGCCAGCTATCCCCTGATTTTCACACCTGATGATACCGAGAACTACAGTGCGGTGACCAACATGGTGCCGGTGCTGGTGCGGGCCAGCGGGGCGTCATCCTATAACGCATGGCTGCAAGGCACCCTGCCGACCCGGGAAAATTTCGGCCGCTATGCCATCGGTGGTGCGAGCGATCCGATGGCGGACGGCATCGCGATGAGCAACACGGTGACATCGAGCCTTATCTCGATCATCGCAATTGTCCGGACGAACGACGCGAAGCTCACCGTCGTCGGCCAAGCCGCCAGTGATCTTTCCACCAGCTTTTGGAGCACGAACGGAGTGACCAAGACCAGCGCACCGGACCAATCGAACGTTCCAAGTGGTACCGCGCGTCAGATCTTCAGTGTCGAACGCGGAACGAACGCCAACCTCTTCCTTCGCATCGAGTCTATCCTCCAGCCATAAGCCAAGACCGCCTCGGCGGACGCTGTTCAGTACTTCGGTTTCCAGTGGTTCAGATGGAGGGAAACGGGGACACGGGGAGTGCGGAGGGGAGGAATGGAAGATGATGAGTTTAGAATGCAGAATGGAGGACGAAAAGTTGCGATAAGCGGAGCGCTGATTGATGCGCAAGGTTGCGGATTGAGCCCCGCCGAGTCCGGTTCTGAGTACGGAATTGTTTCCCGCGCGGGTCACGCCGCGGGAAACCATCCTCTGGCATCTTCTTCCATCGGTGGCTAATG
>CAMBSX010000110.1 GCA_945870655.1 Chthoniobacter flavus
GTCCTCTTGGCCGCATTTTTTCCACCTGCCAGGTGACCTCCGAACCCCGCCGCACTTCCCTTTTCGATCAGCAAAAAGCCGCCGGGGCCCGCTGTATCAATTTCGGCGGATGGGAAATGCCGGTGCAGTTCACCTCGATCATCGAAGAGCACCAGGCCGTGCGCACGACCTGCGGTGTTTTCGACATTTCGCACATGGGCGAGGTTTTTGTTTCGGGTCCGCAAGCCTCGGGATGGCTGCAGCGGATGCTGGCCAATGACCTGGCCAAGTGCGCGGTTGACGGAGCCCAATACACTTTTCTCCTCAACGAGCGCGGGGGAGTGATCGACGACCTCATTGTCTACCGCCTGGCGGAAGACAACTTTCTCCTGCTGGTCAATGCGGCGAAAATCGAGGAGGACGTCGGGTGGTTGGAGCAGCACGTCATCGACGGCGTGACGATTGACAACCGCAGCGACACGATGAGTGCGCTTGCTGTGCAGGGTCCTCAGGCTCCGCGCATCTTCCGCGAGGTCTTCCAGTCCGAAATGCCCGCGCGCAACAGCTTCGTCGCGCTGGAAAAATGCCGCGGGGCGGTCATCGCGGCCGGCACCGGCTACACCGGGGAAATCGGGTTCGAACTTTTCTTTGCCAACAGTCTGTCCGGTGACCTTTGGGCCGCCGTCCTAAAGGCCGGGGCCAAACCCTGCGGACTCGGCGCCCGCGACACGCTGCGTCTCGAAATGTGTTACCCGCTCAACGGTTCCGACCTTTCCCCCGACCGCACTCCGCTGGAGGCCGGGTTGGGGATGTTTGTTGCCTTGCACAAAACTGACTTCATCGGCCGCGACGCCCTCCTCGCGCAGAAGGCGGCCGGTCTGACGTCCAAACTGGTCGCCCTGCGCATGACGGAGAAAGCGCCCCCGCCCCGGGCCCACTATCCGGTGCTGGTCGGAGGAAAGGTGGTCGGCGAAACCACCAGCGGAGCCCTCTCCCCGACGCTGGGCGAGGGCATTGCCATGGCCTTCCTACCGCCCGGCCTGGCCCAGCCTGGACAAGCGGTCCAGGTCGACATTCGCGGCCGGTATTTTGCCGCCGTGGTTGAAAAGAAGCCCTTTTATCATCCATCATCTGCCCGCCCGGCGTAACCCCCGCGGCGCCCTACCACATGAATGTTCCTGACGATCTGAAGTATGCCGACACCCACGAGTGGATCCGCGTCGATGGCGACACGGGTGTGGTCGGCATCACAGACCATGCACAAAACGAACTGACCGACATCGTTTACGTCGACCCGCCAAAAGTCGGTGCTCTCGTCGCCGCCAGCCAACCCGCCGCGGTTGTCGAATCAGTCAAAGCGGCGAGCGATATTTATTCGCCCGTCGATGGTGAAGTGCTCGAGGTCAACGCGTCCCTTTCCACCGAACCGGCCTTGGTCAATACCTCGCCCTATGAAAACGGCTGGCTCTACAAGATGCGTCTTTCCAATCCCTCCCAACTCGCCACGCTGAAATCCCCCGACGAATACCGCACGCAAATCGGCTGACCTTTTTGGCATGAGCACGGCCGTCGCACCGCAGTCACCTTTTGTCCGTCGCCACGTTGGTCCCAACGACACGGAGATCGGGCATATGCTCGCCGCCCTCGGTTACCCGAGCCTCGACTCCTTGATCGACGCGACCGTCCCGGAAGTCATCCGCCGCCGCGACCCGCTCAATCTGCCGCCCGCCCTCGACGAACCTGCCGCGCTCGCGGAGATCCGCGCCCTTGCCACGCAAAACAAGCCCCAGCCGTGCTACTTGGGGATGGGCTACCACAATTGCCATGTGCCGCCGGTCATCCTGCGCAACATCCTCGAGAATCCCGGTTGGTACACCGCTTACACCCCCTACCAGGCAGAGCTCGCCCAAGGCCGCCTCGAAGCCCTGCTCAATTTCCAGACCATGGTCGCCGACCTTACCGGCATGGAGATCTCCAATGCCTCGCTGCTCGATGAGTCGACCGCTGCGGCCGAAGCCATGGCCATGGCGCACGGGGTCAAGGGCTCGGGGGACAAGTTCTTTGTCGCGGACAATGTTCACCCTCAAACCATCTCTCTCCTGCGGACGCGCGCTGAACCGCTTGGTCTCAGCATCGTCTCCGGTCCGTGGACCGACGCTCCCCTTGATGCCTCGTATTTTGGGGCCCTCGTGCAGTATCCCGCAACAGACGGTAAAATCGACGACTACGGCGCCTTTGCCGCACGCATCCATGCAGCTGGGGGAACCTTTGTCGTGGCGACTGATCTTCTCGCCCTCACTTTGCTCAAGCCACCCGGCGAATTCGGCGCGGACATCGTAGTCGGCAGCGCACAACGCTTCGGTGTCCCGCTCGGGTATGGTGGTCCCCACGCCGCCTTTCTGGCGACCAAGGATGACCACAAGCGCCGGCTTCCGGGACGCCTCATCGGGCTCTCCAAAGATGCAGCCGGCAACCCGGCCCTGCGTCTTTCCCTGCAAACCCGCGAACAGCACATCCGCCGGGACAAGGCGACGAGCAACATTTGCACCGCCCAGGTTCTGCTCGCTGTCATGGCCTCCATGTATGCGGTTTATCACGGGCCCGCGGGACTCAAGGCCATCGCGCAACGCATTCGTGACTTCGCGGCGACCCTCTCGGAAATTTTGCAGCGGGCGGGACATACCGTGCATCATGAGCTTTTCTTCGACACCTTGCGTGTTACGCCCCGTCTTCCCTTCGATGCGGAAAAATCAGGACTTCTCTTCCGCAAATTCTCCGACGGCTCGTTGGGTATCGCCCTCGATGAGACCACCGACCTGGCCGCGCTCAACCGCATCCTCCAAGTTTTCGAATGCCCGCCTGTAGAAGAGTTCGGGTCGCACCACTTTGTCCCGGCCGTGGCCCGTGCCTCTTCTTTTCTGACCCACCCGGTTTTCAACTCCCATCACACCGAAACGCGGATGATGCGTTACCTGCGACGGCTGGAAGGGCGCGATCTTGCGCTCAACCACAGCATGATTCCACTCGGTTCATGCACCATGAAGCTCAACGCCGCGGCGGAAATGATCCCGGTTACCTGGCCGGAATTTGGCAACCTGCATCCTTTCGCTCCGGTCGACCAGGCCAAGGGCTATGGCGAACTCTTTCGCCAACTCGGGGCGTGGCTCGCGGAAATCACCGGCTTTGCCGCCGTCTCCCTGCAACCCAACGCCGGCTCCCAGGGCGAGTACACCGGGCTGCTCGTCATTCGCGCCTACCACCTCTCGCGTGGCGACACCGGGCGCAATATTTGTCTCATTCCCACCTCCGCCCACGGGACCAACCCGGCCAGCGCGGTCATGGCCGGAATGACCGTCGTGCCGGTGGGCTGCGACGCGGACGGCAATGTCGATGTGGCCGACCTTCGTCAGAAAGTCGCGGAGCACGGACCGAAGCTCTCCGCCCTCATGGTCACCTATCCGTCCACGCACGGGGTCTTCGAGGAAAGCATCCGTGAAGTTTGCGATTTGGTCCATGCCGCCGGCGGACAGGTCTACATGGACGGCGCCAACCTCAATGCGCAAGTCGCCCTTTGCCGTCCCGGCGAGATCGGTGCGGACGTTTGCCATCTCAACCTGCACAAGACATTCTGTATCCCGCACGGCGGCGGCGGCCCCGGCATGGGTCCGATCGGCGTGGCTGCACATCTTGCCCCCTTCCTGCCGGGACACAGTATCATCAAGACGGGCGGAGCACAGGCCATCGGTGAGGTCTCCCAGGCCCCTTGGGGCAGCGCGAGCATTCTGCCGATCTCATGGATGTATATCCGCATGATGGGCGCACCCGGACTCGAGCACGCCACCAAGGTCGCCATTCTCAACGCCAACTACATGGCGCAGCGCCTCGATCCCCATTTTCCTGTTCTTTACAAAGGCAAAAACGGCCGCGTGGCCCACGAATGCATCCTCGATCTGCGCGAGTGGAAGCAGCGGGCCGGCATTGAAGTCGAGGATGTGGCCAAGCGCCTCATGGACTACGGATTTCACGCGCCGACCATGAGCTGGCCGGTTCCCGGCACCCTGATGATCGAGCCAACCGAAAGCGAATCGCTGGAGGAACTCGACCGCTTTTGCGATGCCATGATTGCCATCCATGGGGAACTCGTGGCCGTCGAAGAGGGGCGTCTCGACAAGGCGGACAACCCGTTAAAAAACGCCCCGCACACCGCGGAATGTGTCATGGCTGACGAGTGGCCTCACCCCTACTCGCGCGAAGTCGCCGCCTTTCCCTTGGCTTGGCTGCGAGCCAACAAGTTTTGGCCCTCCGTCCGCCGAGTCGACAACGTCTACGGCGACCGCAACCTTTTCTGCACCTGCGGTCCGGTCGAAGAAGTCGCGGCCTGACCCGACGTTTTGGAGTACGGCGACCCGGCGCCGCTTTTCTCCCGCCGCGTTCTATTGCGTCTCCGGCGCCTGCAACCCGACCAACCCGCCCCCGTATCCCGTCATTTCGAGGTAGCCCCGCGCCTCAATCGCTCGTCCGGCTCGTGTCCCGACAGCCCGCACACTTCCCTCCCAATAAGAAATCGGACGCAGGACCAACTCCTGTTCGTCCAAGGCGGCCTCCACCGTGATCTCCAAACCCAGCTTCGGGATGCGCACCGTCCACTCCACCGGATAAACACCCCCAGTGGCCTCGCTTCGCCAGGTCCGCCCCGGCAAAAACTCGAAATCTTCATTCTTCACCACCGTGCTTGCTCCCTTTGCGTCGATCCACGTTCCATGCGAAAACGGATCGCGTCCCCCATCCTTCAGCCGGATCTGGAAAAGCATCAACTCCGTCCCGTCCTCGAATTGCAAACTCAACCAGTCCCAACCCGTCTGGTCTTCCGTCAGTTGGTTGGTCGCCCATTCTTGATCGAACCATGACCAGCCATTCACCGCCACCGCCCGGCCGTCGATCATCAGGCGCCCAACGGTTTCCAGCCGGGTGAAAGAATAGTAGTGCGAAGCCCGTCCCTCACCCTCGGACTTCTGACTCACCCCGTTGTCGCCGTGGAAGACCGGGGGCTTGTCTGGAATGAGCGTTAGTTCCAAGGCAAACGTATCGTCCTTCGCCTGCAAAACAAACCCGCCGCCCTCCCGCAGACGCAACTCCCAGTCGTCAATCCATGCCACGCGGTCGCCCTCGGCAAAGCCCGCCTCGCCGAACGCCCCTCGGGAGACCTTTTGCGCATAATGGAAACGACCGTCCGAAATCTCCGTCACCGCGAAGTGGGCCAGCTTGATCTCACTGACCGCGAAACGCGTCTCTGCTTCAGTTTTTCGATTCACACCCTGACGGAAAAAGGTGAGCTGATATCCGTACTCCCGACCATCCTCCCCGCTCAAATTCCCCGTGAAATACCACCACTCTGTTTTGAAGTCGGGGTGCGCATGGTGGTCCCTCGGAAACTCGTATTGCCAACCCGGCAAGGCTACCGCCCACTCCTCGGCGGCCGCCTTTGGTGAGACTAGCCCTGCTAACCCCGCCAAAAGCAGACTGTTAATACAGAAATGATTCACGCGGTGCTTCGACCTCCTCGATTTTTTCCAGTTCCAGACTCGGTTCGATCGTCCCTCCCTTGTCCTCAAAGCGCGCCACCCCGGTGATCCTGACCCACCCCATGCGCGGCACCTCGACCGGTGCCCCCGTGACCTTGATTCCGAGCGGACGCGCATCGGCAGCGCAGCAAACGACAAACATGCGGACCAGGTCGAAGCCGTCCTTCGCTCCGCCCCGCGGCGGAACATATTGGCCGAGGATAGAAACCCGCTGGTTTTCGAATTCTTCCCGCAAGGCCGGTTCCTGCGCGGCGAAGAGCAGATCGAGCGTTTCCACTTGAATCGCCCCATCCGGAGTGCGGGTGAAATATTCCACCCCCTCCTCTTGATCCTGGGGCCATGAGGCATCGGCCGAATCAACACTCTCGTCCCACGCCGGGGCATCCTGCCACGAGCCTTCCGGCCACTCCGCGGACGGCAATTGCGAGACATCGGTCACGATCCCCCGATTCATCACCATGGCTTCACCAAATTGGCTGGGTGAAATGAAAGCGGCGGCCGTGATAGGCAGCAAAAGCACCGCGAAGGCCAAGACCGCACCCGCGGTGAGCCGG
>CAMBSX010000111.1 GCA_945870655.1 Chthoniobacter flavus
GTTTACCGCACCAGTTCCTTCGTCTTCAAAGACACCGACCACGCCGCGAACCTCTTCGCTCTCAAAGAACTGGGCAATATTTACACCCGCCTGATGAATCCCACGACCGACGTGCTGGAAAAGCGAGTGGCCTTGCTCGAAGGCGCGCCCGAGATGGGCGGGTTGGGGGTCGCTTCGGGAACGGCCGGTGTTTTCTACTCGATCATCAATCTGGCCTCGGCCGGCGACAATATCGTCAGCGCCCGCAACCTCTACGGTGGCACCTACACGCAATTCAGCGACATTCTTCCTGCCCTCGGGATCAAGGTGAAATTTGTCGATTCGAATGACCCGCAAAATTTTGCCAACGCCATCGACGACAAAACCCGCGCCCTTTTTGTCGAAACGGTCTCCAACCCTGCGCTCGAGGTCGTCGACTTGGAGAAAGTGGCGAAGGTCGCTCACGACCACGGACTCCCGCTCATTGTCGATGCGACCTTCTCCACGCCATATCTGACCAAACCGCTCGATTTCGGGGCGGATATTGTTATTCATTCGCTGACCAAGTGGATCGGGGGCCATGGCACCGGTATTGGCGGCGTGGTGGTGGACAGCGGCCGTTTCCACTGGGCTGGGGGCAAGCACCCGCTCTACGATAACCCGGACAACAGCTACCACGGTCTCCGCTGGGGCCACGACCTGCCTGCTCCGCTCGCTCCGCTCGCCTTCATCCTGCGCATGCGCACCGTTCCACTGCGCAACCTCGGCGCCTGTATCGCACCGGACAACTCATGGCTCTTCCTCCAAGGGATCGAAACTCTACCGTTGCGCATGGAAAAACACTGCGCCAACTCGCTGTCGGTTGCCGAGCACCTGCAAAAGCACCCCGACGTCGCATGGGTCCGTTATCCCGGGCTGAAAAACGATCCTTACCATGAGCTCAACCAGAAGTATCTCCACGGCAAAGGGGGCTCCATGGTTGTGTTCGGCATCAGAGGCGGCGCCGCGGCGGGCAAGAAGTTCATCGAGGCCCTCCAGCTTTTCTCCCACCTGGCCAACGTGGGCGATGCCAAGAGCCTGGCCATCCATCCGGCCACGACCACCCACTCCCAACTCAACGAGGAGCAACAGCGCGGGGCCGGCATCACCCCGGAACTCATCCGCCTTTCCATCGGGTTGGAGGATCCGGCTGACCTGCTTGAAGACCTCGACCAAGCTCTGGCCGCAGCCAAGTGATTATCTCCGCATGAGCAAAGGCCTCGGCAAAGTCGCAACGAAGTTCCACACCTTCGGCAGCGCGGACGACCCTTTTGTCACCGCCAGCGGCGATCATTTGACCGCAGTCACCATAGCTTACGAGACGTATGGCGAGCTTAACGCCGACCGGTCCAATGCCGTGGTCCTTTTCCACGCCTTGAGCGGAAGCCAGCATGCCGCCGGATACAACAGTGATGTGCCCGGCTTGGACGGCCGTTGGACCGAGGAGTTGCACACCGGATGGTGGGATGGCTTCATCGGTCCGGGCCGCGCCCTAGACACCAACAAGTATTTCATTATTTGTGCCAACTACCTCGGCGGCTGCTACGGCTCGACCGGTCCCTCCTCGCTCAATCCAGCCACCGGCAAGGTTTATGCCCGCGACTTTCCGCGGGTCACCGTGCACGACATCGTCCGTTCGCAACTTCCCGTCTTGGCTAACTTCGGCATCGAGAAGCTTCATGCCGTGGTGGGGACTTCACTCGGCGGCATGATGGCGCTCGACTTCGCTGTGCGCTGGCCGGAGCGCGTGGCCAACGTCATCACCATCGGCACCGGTATCCGCTCACACGGCCTGCAGCAGATGCACAACCTGGAGCAAATCATCGCCATCACACGAGATCCGGACTTCCGGGGCGGGGACTATTACGGCACTCCGGGGCCGGTGCACGGTCTGGCCCTCGCCCGCATGATCAGCCATAAAACATTCCTCTATGCCGACGTCATCGAAGAGCGGGCCCGTGTCGATATTGTCCGGCCGGAAACAGACCTCCCATGGTACGACATCTCCAGCTCGCTGGAGAGCTACATGCTTTACCAGGGGCAGAAGTTTGTCAGGCGCTTTGACGCCAACTCGTACCTGCGCATCATCGACGCATGGCAGCAATTCGACCTCTACAAGGATGCCAGCCACTCCGGCTGGCAGCCGCTTTTCGGCCGCTGTAAGGACCAGCAGTATTTGGTCTTCACCATCGACAGCGATTGTTGTTTTTATCCGGATTACCAGACGGAAATCTGCTCCGAACTGAAGAAAGCGGGGGTTCCCTATTTGCGGCTCACCGTGCACTCGGAGAAGGGACACGATAGTTTTCTCCTAGAACCAAAACTGTACACGCCACACCTGGCCTACGCGCTGAGTCATTGATCGGGTGGGGAGTTGGTCGGTGACCACCGGGCAGCATGCCGCGGTCAAGCGGCACGGGTCTTCGCCATGAACCGCAGAACGAGAAAGACCGAGGCAAAGGCGATGCCCCAGGCCAGTCCGGACCACATGCCCGCCGCCCCGCCACCGCGGGAGAAGGTCAGCCACCCGCCCAGCGGCAGTGCGATGACCCAATAAGCGACAATATTGATCCACATCGGGACTTTGGTGTCGCGCAATCCGCGCAGCAACCCCGACCCCACGACCTGAACTCCATCCACCAATTGGAAAATTCCGGCGATGATGAGAAGCTGCGCCGCGATGGCAATCACAGCCGGATCACTCACGAAGGCCCGTGCGATGAGGTGGCCGGAAGTAAAAAGAACAACCGTGAAGGCGGTCATGACCATGCTTCCGATCAACCAAGCGCCGGCCCCGATCGGACGGAGAAGTTCCGCGCGCCCGCTGCCCAGAGCCTGCCCGATGCGCACCGTGGCGGCCATGGAAATGCCGAGGGGAAACATGAAGGTGGTGGCCGCGCAGGTGATGGCAATTTGATGCGCGGCCAACGGGATGGCTCCGAGATGTCCAATGAGCAGGGCCGCGGCCGAGAAAGCTCCCACCTCACTGAGCAGCTGCAGGCCCGTTGGCACCCCCAAGCGGAGCAGGGCCCATTGCTCGCGCCACCAATCGAGATCTGCTTTCCACCGCACGGAGGGCGCGCTTCGCCCGGCCAAAACGAACCAAATCAGGCCGCCAATCGACACCACGCGGCTGATCAGGGTGGCCCATCCGGCGCCTTCCAGCCCCATGGCCGGTGCACCCAAGTTGCCGTAGATCAAAATCCAATTGAGCACCACGTTGAGCACAACCCCTCCGAAGATAATCCAAAAAGCAGGCCAAGGCCGCGACTGGCTTTCGAGGTAGTTTCGTGCCGAAGCGGTCAGCCAGGCGGGAAGGAGCGACCAAGCGACAATCAGTGTGTAAGCCCGCGCCTCCTCGACCACACCCGGGGCCTGCCCCAAATGGTGGAAAACAGGGTAAATCAGGTGCATGGCTGCCGCACAGATCACCCCACCAATCACCGAGAGCCCGATGCCCGCATGGAAGGCGCGGGCCATGGCGTCGGTTGCTCCTGCGCCATGCGCATGGGAGACTCGCACGGACACTGCGGTGAGCACTCCAAAGCCGGCAATGGCAAAGACCATCAGGACGTTGTTGGCAAAAGAGCAGGCGGCCAGGGCCAGGGTCCCCACGTGGCCGACCATGACCGTGTCGGCCACTCCAAGAAGCATTTGCCCGACTTGCCCGGCGGTGATGGGCGCCGCCAACCGCAGGGTCGGGCGTAACTCACGGAGGGTGGTGCGGGTGAAGGTCATGCCGGGCAGGAAAGTCTGCCCGATGCACTTTTCCCCGTCGAGGTCTTGCCCCTTTCGGCTGTGGTTTGCATAGTGTGTTGGTGGAAAAGGCCCCGTTGAAATTCTTCGAAAGTCTGATCGAAACACCATCACCTTCCGGCTTTGAATCGGGTGCGCAGCGGGTGTGGGCGGACTACGTCAAACCGCACTGCGACGAGTTCACCACCGACGCCTACGGGAACGCCTTTGCGCGGTTGGGCCGGGCGGAGAAAAGGCCGCATGTCGTGCTGGCCGGCCACATCGATGAGCTTGGCTTCATGGTCTCGCACCTCAATGAGGATGGTTTTCTTTTTGTTCAGGGTATCGGCGGCATTGACCGCGCGCTTTTCCGCGGACAACGCGTTCATGTGCACGGCCCCAAAGGCACGGTTGCCGGAGTGACCGGATCGCTGGCCATTCACCTGCAGGAACCGGACGACCGCAAGAGAGTCCCCGAACTTCACGAGATGTATATCGACATCGGCGCCGGGTCGAAGGAGGAAGCGGAAAAGTTCGCGCGGGTGGGGGACCCGATCACTTACGCCGACGGGTTTGAGCGTCTGCAAAACAAGCGCGTGGCGGCCCGCGGCTGCGATAACCGCATTGGTGTGTGGTCGGCCGGCGAGGCCTTGCGCCAACTGGCCGCGAAAAAGCCGGCGGTCTGCGTCACTGCCGTGTCTACCGTGCAGGAAGAGAACGGTTTGTATGGTGCGACCATGGCGGCTTACTCCCTCCAGCCGGATGTCGCCCTCGTCGTCGACGTGACCCATGGCACCGACATCCCGAATTGTTCCAAACCGAAACACGGCGATGTCAGGCTGGGCAAGGGGCCGGTCATCTCCTTCGGCAGCTCCAATCACCCGCTCGTGGTGCAGCGTCTCCTCGACGTCGCGGCGAAGGAAAAAATACCGGTCCAACGGGAAGCCAACCCTCGCCGCACCGGCACGGATGCCGACGCATTTTTCCTCCAGCGCGGGGGAATCCCCACCGCGTCACTCGGGCTGCCCAACCGCTACATGCACTCACCGGTCGAAGTGATCGACCTCGACGACCTTGAGTCCATGGCCAAGTTGCTGGCCGCCTTCTGCCGCTCGGTCAAACCGGGTGAATCTTTCCACGTCAAACTTTGATCCCATGAGCCAACCCGTCTCCACCTTCATCCGTCACCACTACCGCCACTTCAACGCCGCCGCGCTGGTCGATGCGGCCGACGGCTACAGCAAACTGATCGACAATGGCGGCAAAATGCTTGTCTCCCTGGCCGGAGCGATGAGCACGGGCGAACTCGGCCTTTCCCTCGCCGAAATGATCCGGCGCGACAAAGTTGGGATCATTTCCTGCACAGGGGCAAATCTCGAGGAGGACATCTTCAATCTTGTGGCCCATGACTACTACGAGCGCGTCCCGCATTACCGCGACCTTACCCCGGCCGACGAGCAGGCCCTCCTCGACCGGCACATGAACCGTGTGACCGACACCTGCATCCCGGAAATGGAGGCCATGCGGCGTTTGGAAAAGGCCGTGCTTGAGGAATGGATGGCAGCGGATGCGGCCGGCGAGCGCTACTTCCCGCACGAATTCATGTGGCGGACGATCAAGTCCGGCAAGCTCCAACAGTATTACCAGATCGACCCGAAGGACTCTTGGGTCATTGCCGCGATGGAGAAAAATATCCCCGTGATCGTGCCTGGATGGGAGGACTCCACCATGGGCAATATGTATGCCTCGCACGTCATGACCGGCGAAATCAAAAACGTGCACACGGTCCGCACCGGAATCGAATACATGATGTATTTGGCCGACTGGTATCAAAAGACCTCCCCGACTCCGGTTGGGTTTTTCCAGATCGGCGGCGGCATTGCCGGAGATTTCCCGATTTGCGTGGTGCCCATGCTTCACCAGGATCTGCAGCTGGAAAACATCCCCGTGTGGGCCTACTTCTGCCAGATCAGCGATTCGACGACGAGCTTCGGGTCCTACTCCGGTGCCGTGCCAAACGAAAAAATCACCTGGGGCAAGCTTGAGGCCCACACCCCGAAATACATCATCGAATCCGACGCCACCATCGTCGCCCCGTTGGTCTTCGCCCTGATCTTGGGCTGGTAAACTTATGTCTGTCCGCGATCTGGCCCAGAGCGAAGGAGAGGAGACCGCACGCA
This sequence comes from Chthoniobacter flavus, assembly GCA_945870655.1. Lineage (GTDB taxonomy): Bacteria > Verrucomicrobiota > Verrucomicrobiia > Chthoniobacterales > JACTMZ01 > JACTMZ01. The sequence continues at coordinate 5,934 of CAMBSX010000111.1, forward strand.
ATGTGCTCGGCGAACCGCTCCAGCCCTGCAGTTTCGATCCGGCCACCGGCTTTTTTCGGGACGGCCACTGCCACACCTGCGCGCAGGATCAAGGCTCGCATACAGTTTGCGCGATCATGACCGCCGAGTTCCTCGAGTTTTCCAAATCGCGCGGCAATGATCTTTCCACGCCCGTTCC
>CAMBSX010000112.1 GCA_945870655.1 Chthoniobacter flavus
GCCTCGTAATCGAAAGCAAACACGCACGACGTCTTGGTATCCGTCCAATAAAACGTCTTCTCGTCCGGCGACCAACCAAGCCCGTTCGAGTTCCCCGCGTGGTCGATCAATTTCACCCAGGTTAAATCCGGCTCGATCCGCCACAGCGCCGCCTTTTTGTCGGACCCATCATAAGCAATCGTCCCCGCGAACAACCGCCCGCGCGGATCCGGCTTGCCGTCATTGAAACGATTTCCCGGCACGTCCGCCTCCGGGTCGCAAAGCAGCACAAATTTTCCGGTCTCGAAATCCATCCGCGCGATCCCGTCGCGCGTCCCCAGCACCAGATCGCCGCGCGTCGTCGGTTGCACCAGCGAGACATGGCACGGCGTCTTGCGCACCTCATCCTTCCCGGTTGCCGGGTCAAACCGGTGCACCTCGCACCGCAAAATATCCACCCAGTAAAGCTTTTGCTCCGCGGCGAACCAACACGCGCCCTCACCCAATATCGCCCGCGCCGGCAAAATACATTCGGACGAAAAAGTGTTCATGGTTGGAGAATCAAGGGATCAAAAAAAACGCACGGCTTCCGCCGCGGACCAACGAAGCGTCCATACCCTGATCGAGCGTGGCAAGGCATCCTTTGCGCGCCGCCGACAAAGCGAGCAGATAGTAGTCTGTGAGATGACGTGAATCCGGGACTTGCTCGAACCGCAAACGATCACGCAGCGAAACGGCATCCGGCCAGAACTGATGTCCGGGCAAGAGGCAAAGCGCCTCCAAGATCTGCCGCGCCGCGGCGGTGCCACCGGAAAAGCCGGGGTAGTTGCGGTGGCCGATGATGCGCACAAAGCCGTTTTCCGTGATCGGACAAGTCGCCCACGCCCGCTGCGGATCTCGCGAGAACCAGGCCACAGCACGCTGGTGAAATTCGTGCTCCTCATCACTCAAGGCAATGAGGACATTCACATCGAGCAGGTGAACCACGTCGCCCTACTCCTCTTCCAATAGTTCCCGGACCAGGGTGGACGTAACCCGCACTTTGCCGGTGTGACGAATTCGCGGGATACCGTCCCGACCGACTTGGAAGTAAGGAGACCCTCCTCCCTCTGCTTGGCCAACCTCGCGCCGCAGGGCGTGTTCGACGATGGCCCGAAAAGTCGTGTTGCGTTTCACCGCCGCAGCCTTGGCCTGCGCAAACAAATCGTCAGGCAACTCGAGGGTGGTCTTCATATGGGTCACCGTATGGGTTTATGGGCTAATGTCAATAATGCGCCCAGCCTCTCAGCGATGGCAAACCGTCCGATACAACTCCGCCGTCTTCCGCGCGATCGCCTCCCAACTGAAATTTTCCTCCACCCGCCGCCGCGCCTCCCGCGCCATATGACGCCGCCGCACCTCGTCGCGCATCAACTCGTTGATCGCCTCGGCCAGATTGAGGGCAAACCTCTCGGCATTGACCGGCTCAAACGGCGCCTCCTTGTTCTGCTCGACCGGCACCAGCAGCCCGGTCTCGCCATGCACCACCACCTCGGGAATCCCGCCCACCTCACTGGCCACCACCGGCGTTCCGCAAGCCATCGCTTCCAGGTTGATGATCCCGAACGGTTCGTAAATCGACGGACAAACAAAGACTTCCGCCCCGGAATAGAGAGCGATGACATTTTCTTTGCCGACCATCTCCTCGATCCACACCACACCCGGACGCTCCTGCTGCACGGCCTGCACCGCGGACTGCATCTCCACCGCGATTTCCGGCGTGTCCGGCGCGCCGGCGCACAACACCACTTGGAAACCCGGATCCAGATGTTGCAAGGCCTTGACGAGATGTATGATGCCTTTCTGCCGCGTGATGCGGCCGACAAACAACACGTACGGCTGCGCCGGGTCGATTCCGTACCGCTTGAGCAGCCCGCAATCCGGTCGCGCGGTGTATTCCTGGAGATCAATACCGTTGTGGATAACCTGCACCCTCGCCGGATCCACCTCGAATAAGCGCAAAACATCGGCTTTGGTCGATTCGGATACCGCAACAACCGCATCCGCCATTTCGATGGCCGTCCGTTCGACCCATAATGAAAAGTCGTAACCGCCCCCGAGTTGCTCCCTCTTCCACGGTCGCAGCGGCTCGAGCGAGTGGACGGTCAAGACCAGCGGTAGACCGTAATTCAGTTTGGTCAGGATGCCGCCCAAGTGGGTGTACCAAGTGTGTACGTGCACGAGGTCCGCATCGGTGCCGGCCGCGGCCATGGCGTTGTCACGTTGCGCTGCGGCGAAGACCGCGCGCAGCGCCCGCGGACAACTGAAGGCCGACTCGTCGGCCCTGAATCCGCGAACCGTCAGGTTCCCCTCGCTCCAATCCTGCCCGCCAAAGCACCGCACCTCGACAGACATAAACCGCGCCAACTCGCGGGCCAGATACTCCAGGTGGACACCCGCGCCACCGTAGACGTGGGGCGGATACTCATTGGTCAGGAGTAACGCTTTCACCGTTCGACACTACGATGGAACACCCCTTTCTGAAATTTCAATTTTCAGGTCTTGAACTACCGTCTTGGGCCGCGACTCTTGAACCCCGCGCCCAGGCCGGAGAGAGCAAGATCCCCTGCCCTTGACAAGCAAGTTTAGCATATCTGCCCCCATGAATCACCTCGAGGCCTGCATTGCCCTTAACATGATCCCGCAGATGGGACCGGTGCGCTTGCGCCGCCTGCTCGCCGCCTTCGGTTCTGCGGAAAAGGTCCTGCTGGCCAGCGCGGACCAACTCGCCTCGGTCGAGGGAATCACCCATGCCGTTGCTGGAAATATCACCCGATGGAGCGACTTCGCCGATCCGGCGGAGGAAATGAACAAAGCTTCCAAACTTGGAGCGCACATCATCACCGCCAAAGACGACGAATACCCCCCGGCTCTCCGCGAAATCCACGACCCGCCAATCGTCCTTTACGTGCGCGGACACCTCACCGAGCGCGACCGTCAGGCCGTCGCCGTGGTCGGATCGCGCAAGGCCACCCATTATGCCACCGAATGTGCGAAGAAGCTCTCGTTTCAGATTGCCTATGCCGGATTGACTATTGTCAGCGGGCTCGCCCGCGGCATTGACACCGCCGCCCACCAAGGGGCACTGGCGGCTAAGGGCCGCACCATCGCGGTCATCGGCTCCGGCTTGGGTTGCCTTTACCCACCGGAAAACGCGGAACTGGCGGAGCGCATTGCCGCCTCCGGCGCGGTTATTTCGGAATTCCCCATCGATACCGCACCCGACCGCCAAACCTTTCCCATCCGCAACCGCATAGTCACCGGCTGCTCTTTTGGAGTGCTCGTCGTCGAGGCCGGGGCCAACAGCGGCGCCTTGATTAGCGCCAACATGGCTGCCGAGCAGGGACGGACTCTCTACGCCGTCCCCGGGCGCATCGACCAGCCCGCCGGACTGGGGTCTAACCGCCTCATCCAACAAGGTGCCAAACTCGTCATCACCGCGGCGGACGTCCTCGACGACCTCCCCCTCATCTTCCGCGCAAGTCCCGAACTGCCCGCCGCCATCACCCCGGCCGAACTCAGCCCCGACCAGCAGAAAGTCTTCGACGCCTTGGGCAGCGAGGAGGCTTCTTTTGATTCTGTTATTCTGACAAGCGGGTTGACAGCTGCCGCCGTGTCTTCCACGTTGCTCGCCCTCGAAATGCGCCGACTGGTCAAACAACTGCCTGGCAAGCGCTTCGTCAAACTCGTCTGAAGATGTCCAAAACCCTCGTCATCGCGGAAAAGCCCAGCGTCGCCGGCGATCTAGCCAAGGCCCTCGGCAAGTTCAAAAAAGAGAAAGGCTACTACGAAGGGGACTCCATGGTGATTTCCCATACCGTGGGTCACCTCCTCGAGATCCAGGAGCCCGACAGCTTCAAAGTCGTCCGCGGCAAGTGGTCCCTGGAAAATCTCCCCGTCCTGCCCACCCACTTTGACCTTATCCCCCGCGAGAAAGCGCAAGACCAACTTCGCATCCTGAAAAAACTTCTCGCCCGCAAGGATGTCGGCGAGGTGATCAACGCCTGCGACGCCGGGCGAGAAGGCGAACTCATCTTCCAGTACGTTGTCCAGCACTTCAAAAACCAGAAGCCGGTCAAACGCCTCTGGCTGCAGTCCATGACCGCGGACGCTATCCGTGAAGGTTTCGCCGCCCTCCGCGACGACGCCGAAATGGTCCCGCTCGCCGAAGCGGCCACTTGCCGCTCGGAAAGCGACTGGCTCGTCGGCATCAACGGTTCGCGCGCCATGACCGCCTTCTATAAGGAGTTGCTCGGCGGGTTCCAAGTGACCCCAGTAGGGCGTGTCCAGACCCCGACCCTCGCCATCCTGGTCGAGCGCGAGGAAAAAATCCGCAATTTCCAACCCCGCACCTACTTCGAGCTCCATGGCACCTTTGCCGTTGCCGCCGGCACCTACCCCGGCAAGTGGTTCGATCAAGATTTCAAAAAGTCAGCCGACGAAGACGCCAAGTCAGAACGCCTCTGGGACCGCGCCAAAGCGGACGAAATCCAAGCCAAGTGCCAAGGTAAGACCGGCACGGTGAGCGAGGAACGCAAACCGACTACCCAGGCACCACCACTTCTTTACGATCTGACCACCCTCCAGCGTGAAGCCAATGGACGCTTCGGCTTCAGCGCCAAGCGCACCCTGCAGCTGGCCCAAGCCCTCTACGAACGCCACAAAGTCCTCACCTACCCCCGCACCGACTCACGCTACCTGCCCTCCGACAACCTGCCCGTGGTGAAGAAAGTCCTCGCCGGCATCGACGACCCGTCGCTCGCCCCGCACGCCCGCAAGGCGCTGGCCAACGACTGGGTCAAACCGACCCCGCGCATCTTCAACAACGCCAAAGTCAGCGACCACCACGCCATCATTCCGACTGGCGCCAGCCCGGACAAACTCGACGAATACGAGATGAAGCTTTACGACCTCGTGACGCGCCGCTTCATCGCTGTCTTCTACCCGGCGGCCAAATTCGAGGTGACCAAACGCATCACCACGGTCGAAGGCGAAAAATTCAAAACGGAGGGCAAAATCCTCCGCGAACCCGGCTGGCTTGAAGTCTATGGGAAGATTGCCGCGGGTCAGGATGACGATTCCCTCGTGCCGGTGAAGGAAGGAGAACCGGCCGCCGCCGAGACCATCGAAGTCAAAGAGTTGCAGACCAAGCCGCCCGCCCGCTTCAACGAAGGCACCCTCCTTTCCGCCATGGAAAGCGCGGGCAAACTTGTCGAGGACGAGGAATTGCGCGAGGCCATGAGCCAACGAGGACTCGGCACGCCCGCCACCCGGGCATCCGTCATTGAAGGGCTCCTCACCCAGGAATACATCCGCCGCGAAGGCCGCGAACTCGCCGCCTCGGCCAAGGGGATCAAACTCATCACTGCCCTGCGCGAAATCAAGATCGACGCCCTCAGCTCGCCCGAATTGACCGGCGAGTGGGAACACAAGCTGAAGGAAATGGAGGCCGGGCGCTTCAAGCGGGATGCTTTCATGGAGGAAATCCGCACCCTCGTGGCCAATGTTATCGCCAAAATCAAAGACGCCTCCGGCCAAGTCAACAGTGAGACCATGCGCGGCAACTTCCACGACCTCGACGCCAAATGCCCCCGCTGCGGGAGCAGCGAGGGATTCAAGGAATCGTTCAAGGCCTACGACTGCAAAAATCAGGAGTGCAAACTCGTCGTCTGGAAAACGGTGAGCAGCCGGGAACTCGAGCCCGAGGAAGTTCGCGCCCTCCTCGAGACCGGGAACATCGGCCCGATCAAAGGCTTCAAAAGCAAAATGGGCCGCCCCTTCGAAGCCAAGCTCGCCCTAAGCGAGGGCACCGAATGGAAAACCACCTTCGACTTCGGTGACGGCGGTATCCGCAGCAACGAACCCTTCAACAAAGAAGCCGCCACCCTCATCGTCGAGCAATGCCCGGTCTGCGAAAAAGGCGGCATCTACGAGGCCGGCATTGCCTACGCCTGCGAGCACGGGCTCGGACCCGAGAAAAAGTGCGCTTTCCGCATGGGCAAGATGATCCTCCAACGCGAGATCAGCCCGGACGATGTCCGCAAGATCTGCGCCGAAGGCAAAAC
>CAMBSX010000113.1 GCA_945870655.1 Chthoniobacter flavus
ACGCATCCACCAAAACTTCCTGGTAGTGCGACAGAACTTGGACCTCATCCTCAGCATTGGCGAGAAGCGCGGTTCCCTCCAACCGTAAGTTTTGCATTGAACGACGAATTGTTCAGCCGCATTGCTGCGCTGTGCGCGTATGCTGCCGAGCACAGTCCCTTCTACTCCCGCACGCTTTGCCCTATAAGGGATCGGAGTGATTTTTACTCGCTTCCTTTTTTAACGGCGGATGACATTAGGCGGCATGTAAACCCTGATGGCACGGGAGACCTGCTCACCGGTCCGGTCTGCGGTTCGGTGGTTGTCAAAACTTCAGGAATCAGTGGCCCGCGAAAGATTGTTTATCGGGAGTTCGCCGAGCAGCACCGCGTGTCCGAGGGAATGGCCATGGCGATGCGGCTTGCCGGATTCACGAAAGAGGACCGGGTGGCAAACCTCTTCCTACCGGGCGCATCCGCCTGGATTGGCGCCCATGAGGCGATTGAGATACTTGGCGCCACCCTCCTCCCGTTTTGGACGTCGCGGCCAGGGGATGTTGCCGAACAGGTGGAGCTGCTCCAATGGTTGCGCCCGACGGCGATTGTTGGATCGCCCTCGATCCTGGTGCGCCTCATCGCGGGCGGGCTTCCTCCCGTCAGGGCCGTGTTGTGTGGTGGTGAGGCGCTCCACCCCGAGGCGCGGGCGTTTATGGAAAAGTCCTTAGGCGCGGAGATTCCACTGGCCTACGGGAATGTGGAGTGCGGCATGTTGGGAGTGCAGTGCGAGATCCTTCGGGGAACCGGACGGTATCACATTCTTTCACACGATGTGTTCCTGGAGATCATCGACCCCGGCACGGGAATGCCGGCGGATGAGGGGGAGATTCTCGTCACCCATCTGCACCGTCGTTTGCAGCCACTGATCCGGTATCGTCTGGGCGATCGTGGTCGGCGTGTTGATTCCGGATGCTTGTGTGGGCTTGAGTTGCCCCTCCTGGAGCTTGAGGGGAGGTCGGAGGAATTGCAGGTGCGCGTGGGCGGCTTTCAGCTCGTCGCTGACAAAGTTGCCGCTGCAGTCCGTGCTGTGCCGGGCGTTGGGGAGCGTTTCCAGATCCGGGTGCGAGCCACCGCTCGCGGTGAGGAGGTTCGGATTTTATTCGAGGGCGAAGGGGCCTCGAGGGATTCTCTTTACATGGCACTCATGCAGGGTGAGCCCGCTCTACGCGCGCTTGGCGATCAGGGAGCACTGGTTGTCGAAGTGGTGAGTCGGGGGGAGATTCCAACCAAGGCGTGGAAAACGCCGAGAATCGTCGATGAGCGGCCGTCGTGAGAGTCTCGCCTGCAGGAGATCTAACCCGAGACCTCGCCGGGATCCGCTGCTCTCACTCGATGAATAATTCTGGGATTCCGACCCCCAGCTCCTTTTAAGATGAATATCGCTGCAGCTAGTGCCGCGCAGTTTTTTCTACAGCTTTCCTTTATATTAGCTGCCTGTGCTCTTTGCCGTGCAGTCATGCGAAGAATTGGTCAACCTCCTGTGATTGGAGAGATGATCGCGGGGGTTCTCTTAGGCCCGTCGCTTTTTGGTATTATCGCTCCAGATCTCTTTCAGACCGTTTTTCCTACAGAGTCCCGTCCGGTCCTTTTTGCCGTAGCTCAGCTTGGGCTCTCTCTCTACATGTTTGTCGTCGGCTTGGAGTTTCGGACAGACGTGTTTCGTGCGCATCTTAAAACTGCCGCGTTAGTTTCAGGAGCGGGTATCCTCGCGCCTTTTGTCCTCGCCGGCTTGATAGCTTTTTGGCTGGTGCAAAAGGGAGGGTACTTCACGCCGCATGTCTCAGTGGCAATGGCCGTCCTTTTTTTAGGTGCTGCTATGTCAATTACAGCATTCCCCATGCTTGCGAGGATCATTCTTGAAAATGGATTGAAGGGCACAGCGGCTGGAACAATTGCTCTTGCTGCCGGTAGCTTTGATGACGTTGTTGCCTGGGTGCTCCTTGCCACTGTGCTGGGGACCGTTTCCGGGAGCCCATTGCTCGGTTTGGTAGCCCTAGGTGGTGGCTTACTCTACACATTTTTTTGCCTCAGGTTGCTTGGCCCGATTCTCCGCCATTACCTCAAAGGTCAGAAAAATGAATCTTCGGTCCTTGGAACCTTGATGCTTCTTTTGGGTCTTTGCGCCTGGTTTACAGATTTAATCGGTCTGTATTCGGTCTTTGGATCATTTATCCTGGGTCTTGCGGTGCCCAAAGGTGTGGCTGAGAAAACGGCCGAGCGTATTGGCCCTGTGACAACCGCACTACTGCTCCCATTCTTCTTTACCTATTCAGGACTGAATACCCGCTTTTCCCTACTGAACTCCCCCGCACTATGGCTGATTTGCCTGTGCTTAATTGTGGCTGCGATAACCGCAAAGCTCGGAGCATGCTATGGAGCCGCTCGCATTTGTGGAAAGACCCATTCGGAAGCTCTCACTATTGGGTCACTGATGAATGCTCGCGGTCTTATGGAGCTTATTCTGTTGAATATAGGACTTCAGGCTGGGCTGATTACGCCAACACTTTTCACCATGCTTGTCCTTATGGCTGTCATCACCACTTTGATGGCTGCGCCATTGTTTAATGCTGCGATGAGACCTTCAGGAAGGCGCTGCTAAATGGTGTCCTGCAGGAATGGGTGAGGGAATCGAGGTCATGGCTCCCGCGACAGTGGGCAATGCTTAGTGGCCGTGTATCACTTGACCCGAGTCCGTTTGGTCGCCACGGAGGCCTATCTAGGTTGTGCTCCGGTATCAGTTGATCGCGAGGGCGACCAACCTTCGCTCCGCTACCCTTCCCCAAGCCTCGGTTCGAAGAATCGGCCCAGCAAGAAAAGGGCAGAGCCACCCAGGCTTATGGCTGAGTGCGGGACTTTGCGGCGCATATTTTACTCCGTGAAATATGCGGACCGATCCCTCCGTCCTTTCGGGCGGCACGCTTGCGGTACATTTCAAGCTGGCAGTCGAATCCTCCCAGATCGACCGCCTGGCGGTATTCCAACTTGAGTGAGGGCGAGCTTGGCCCATCGCGCAGCGGGTTGGTGAAAATAAGCAGGCCTCCCGGCTCCAGCGCCTTGCTGGCGGCGAGGAGGAGGTCGGCCATGAGTCCGCGCATGTCCTTCACCCGGATCCGTCGTCCGAGGGGAGGATTGGTCATGACCAGGGTGATGCTTCCCGGGGCGATGCCGGCCAGTTTTTCCGCGTCCCGGAAATCGCAATCAGTGAACGTCCCGGAAACATGCTCCAGGTCTGCAGCCTCAAAGTTGGCGCGGGCGATCCCGATGGCGGCCGGATCGAGATCTGTGCCCTGCACGGCCCGGACCCCGCCGAGCATGGAGCGCTCGATCAGTTCCAGTCCCGAGCCGCAAAAAGGATCCCAAACCACCTGCCGGGGTTCGTCGCTCTCCGCGCTGGCTTGCGCCGCCAACCGCGCCATGCAGGCAGCCAATGGCGGATGCGAGGCCGCGGCGATGTCGTCCTGACGGTACCCAAGGCGCGGATCGGGATAGAGTCGAGGGCGCAGTTCGACGATAGCATCCCTCTGTTTCTTTGGTCCGCTCCCCACGGGGATGACATCCACGGACCACGGAGCTTGCCGCGCATCGTTGAGGAGTTCGGGCGCGAGGGCGTGGGCTAGCTGCACCACGTGGCGGATGGCCGCCCGCTGATGACCGCGCGCCGGGAAATCCAAGCGGTAGCGGGGTGCTCCATCGGTGGCCACCCGCATGATCTTCCGGGCCGTGGGGGAAGCGATGCAGCGGGCGAGATCCTCCTCCCAGACGGAACCCGAGCCGTTTTCGATCAGACCGAGGCGGATGCCCACGGTGGCAAAGCAGCGCAACTCATAGAGCATGGCCAAGGAGAACGGCCTGAGCGGAGTCAGCGTGACACATCCCGGGCGGACTTGTCCGAGACGGAAAAGGCCCGGATCGAGTTGCTCGGCGGCTTCCTCCCTGAGGATCTTTTCCAAGCCCCGTCGGCAGCGGAGGTTGACCTGCATTCCGGGTTTGCCCGGGAGCAGGGCGTCGAGGGCCACCGTGCCGGGATTTTCGCGCCGGGCGATGGCGGCCTGCACTTTTTGCTGCGTCAGTTCCGGGAGCGATTCCTCTTGCCCCATGAACGAGAGTGTCGCGCTCCCCCCGATCTTCTCGAGGGCACGGCCAAGGTGGCGCTTCTCTCGTTCGCCGCCGTTTTCTTTGAGCAAACTCAACATTTGCGCCTCGGCCAGCTCATCGCCGCCCATCTTCGGCAATGCCGCCAGGGCGTAGCGCCGGATTTTTTCCTGCGGGTCTCTGAGCAGCGCGAGGAGCCACCCGCGTACGGCCACCTTTTCCTCCTCCGTCCCGAAGCGTGAGAAAATGGACCCAAGCGCGCGGATCAAGGCCACCCCCTGCATTCGCTCGCGCGGGGAGGCGGCATCGAAACGCGGCACCTCGGATTCCCAGAGTTGTTCCTTCGGCAGGTCGCGTAGCCGCTTGTAGAGATCCTGATCCGATTTCATAAGGCGAAGTATGCCCTTCCGGGGCGGATAAGAAATTGCTTTTCCGGGCGATGGGTCTTCGTTCTTGCCTGCGGGTGACTCAAGGCTCTTGATCGTGGCCCTTTTGTGACCTATTGGCATTTTCTCGGCCCCGACCATTTCACGCGCCTCCGCCCATGACCCACGCCATTCAACACCATGACGCGGGGGGCAAGTCCCGCCCCGCTTGGCCGGCCGACTCTGCGGTCAAAGCGGTGTTTTCGCCCTGCCAGCAATACCGCTATGAGCTGAGGGAAATCTGGGACCCTGCCGGGCCGCTGGTCCTTTGGCTTCTGATGAATCCCAGCGTGGCCTGCGTGGAGTACAGCGACCCGACCCTGCGCAAGACCGGATCCTTTGCCCGCGCTTGGGGTTACGGTGGGCAGTTGGTCGGCAATGTGCACGCCTACCGCGCCACGGACAAAAGACGGTTGCTCGAGGTGGACGATCCGGTGGGCCCGGAAAATGACCGGATGATTTTGAAGATGGCCGCGCAAGCGAAAGCCGTCGTGCTGGCCTACGGTCAACCGCCGAAGGCACTGCGGGCCCGGGGATCAGAAGTGGTCGCGCTGCTGCGCCACCACCCGGGGCTCTGTCATCTTCGGTTGGCCCAAGATGGCACTCCGGTTCACCCGCTCTACCTGCCCTCCACCCTCCGCCCCAAAGCCCATGGCGTGAAGCACTGAGACAGGATGGAGATCAAATCTCTCTCTGCGGCCTCCGTCCGGGAGGTGCTGGTCCCCGCGGCGCGCTGGGAGGAGCCCAAGGCGCCGCCCGAGGGGACTCTCGACCAACCGAGAGGACCTCTTGGCATTCGGTTGGGCAAACGCTAGATCTCTGTCGCCGGTTGGCTTGCCAAGCCGCCGCATCTCGATCCTTTATGTGGCTCATCGCCTTTTTACTTTTTTCTGCGACCTTTTTCTTTTTCGCCTACCGCATTTTGGGAAGAAAGTTGTCGGCCTATTTCGCGCTCGATGCGCAGGCCCGGACGCCAGCGCATGAGCACCGGGATGGTCTGGACTTCGAGGCAGCCAAGAGGTCGTATTTGTTGCCGCAGCATTTTTCGGCCATTGCCGCGGCCGGACCGATCGTCGGTCCCATCCTCGCCGGAACACTCTTCGGTTGGTTCCCGACATGGATCTGGATTCTGGTCGGTTCGGTTCTCATCGGTGGCATCCACGATTTCACCACGCTGATCGCCTCGGTGCGGCACGGCGGTCGGTCGATCGCCGAGGTGGTGCGGCAATACATGAACGGGCGTGCCTTTGTCCTGTTCCTGCTCTTCATTTGGGTCTCGCTGGTCTACGTGCTTATCGCTTTCACCGACGTGACGGCGGGAACTTTTGTCCAAGCGGCGGCCTCGGCGGGTTCCCCGGCACCGGGACCGGCGGTCGCCACTTCGTCGATGGTTTATTTGCTCCTTGCCTTGGTCATGGGCCTCGCCCTGCGCTTCACCGGGATGTCCGCCCTGCAGGCGAAGCTCGTATTTTTGCCACTCGTCTTTGCCGCGATCTGGCTCG
>CAMBSX010000114.1 GCA_945870655.1 Chthoniobacter flavus
GCGGCCAGCGGCAAAACTTGGAACAACCTGACGAACACCAACAACCTTACGGTCGGCAACCTCCTCGATGCCGCAGGTGCCTACACGGGCTACGCCCTGTCTTTCAGCAACACGCCGTTCATGAACACCAACTTCGGCGTGGTTCCGAATGCAGGAATGGGCGAGTTCAACGAAGCGACGGCAGTTACGGACGCCGCCCATACCGACATCAACCGGCCCTCCGCCACCCTCAAGGTCTCGCGGCTCAATCGCAGCAACGCCTATACCTTCCAGATTTTCGGTTCCCGCAGCCACGCCACGGAGACGCGCGTCACGGCCTACACGGTCAAGGGCAGCCACACGAACTCGGGATCCTTGACCACTTCCGGCCCGAATGTCGGAGGCGCCGGGGTGAACTACAACACGAACATTCTCACGTTTTCCAATGTGGTCCCGGATCGCAACGGCGAGGTCACCATAACCTTCGCCCAGACCCAGGGAGCATTCGGCTACCTCAACGCCATGAGTGTGGGCACCGCCGACTTCCCCGAGGCCGGAACTCCCTACATCGACCTGGCCAATCGCTGGGTTGATCAGGATGCCTTGGGCGGCGCGCCTTCCAATCCCGTGGTCTTCATCGGAAGCTCGAGCATCAGGCGTTGGGAATCGCTCACGCGGGACTTCGCCGACTACAATGTCCTCCAACGCGGCATGGGCGGCGCTTGGTTTACCGACATCAACCAACTCGCGACGGATCTGGTTGTCTCGCGCGCTCCCCGGGCCGTGGTCATGTGGGCCGGCGTCAACGATATCTACAACGGCCAGACGGGCGACCATGTGTTCCGCAACTACACCAATTTCGTCGCCACCGTGACCAATGCCCATCCCAACACGGCGATCTTCTACATCGGCATGACGCGCAATCCCGGCACGGCGGGAAACCCTGCGGTCAACGCGGCTCGCACCAATGCCAACGCGCAAATCTCCGCTTTTGTCTCAACCAATGGCAACCCGAGGCTCCGCTACATTGATCTGCCGGCTTTCTTTGAAAGCATGCCCGTCGGGCCGACGGATAATCCAGCTTCAACCGACCTCTGGTATTACTACGTCGACGGGCTGCATCTCAATGCCACCGGCTATGCCGTTTGGCGCAGCCAGGTCCGTGCCGCTTTGGTGGACGCAGGGATCTATCCCGATAGGGGTACGCCCGCGATGGTGCCATTTGCCGGGGCGCCGCAGAAGGTGCTCTTCGATTTCGGCCCGTCCGACGGAACAAACGGCGATGCCACGACCGGCGCGGACGAAAGGGGTTATTTCTGGAACAACTGGCACTCCATCAATGGCGGGGCGACCATCGTGCCTGGGGAGCGGGTCGCTGGCTTGGTTGACGCCGCCGGCAACAAAACGGGGTTGGCACTCACCATCACCGGAGAATTTCAAGCCAATGGTAAGCAGCACGGAGGCCTGGGCAACATTCCGTCTCTGGCTCTGGGCAATTTGGGTACGGCCAGCGCGACGGCGGATTTCTTTTTTTCCTCTGCCGACGGCCTGATCAATGGCGGCGACGACGACGATGGTGGCGGCCTGCGCATTTCCGGCCTCAATCCAGCCCTAGGCTACGAGTTGAGACTCTTCGGGTCGCGTAACGCGGCCGATACCCGACAGACGTCCTACGCAGTCTATGGCGCGACGACGAACACCGCGACCTTGCAAACGAGTGGCTCCGGAAGCGGTATCAACGGATCGACCGGCAATGACCGATCCGTTGCTGTTTTTTCTTCGGTCCGCCCGAATGCATATGGCGACCTCTTCGTCGATCTCACCGCCTTGCCCGTCGCGAACAACAACAATTTCTTTGCCTACATCAATGCGATGGAAATCACCGCCGTCTCGCCTTACCAGTCTTGGGCCCAAGCCAATGGTTTGACCGCCGGAACGGGCAACGCGCTGATGGACACCAACAGCGCCGGTGTGGCCAATATTTGGAATTACGCCTTCGACGGCGACCGCAACTCGCCAGTGCAGGGCGACGGGAAGTTCGGACACGGATTCAGCCAGTTCGGTGGTCTGGGGTCGGTGGCCGTAACCATGCCGGTCCTCTACGGAGCCCCTTTCAGCGGTGTCGCCGCGCAGTCGGCTTCCGTCGCCGGGGTGGAGTACGAAATTCAGGGTAGCACCAACCTTGTTGACTGGAACGTTCCCGTCGAGACCGCGCCGCTCGACATTTCCGGCCTGCCGGCCCTCAGCTTGAGCGGTGTTGCCGGATACGAATACCGCACTTTCCGCCTTAGCCCCCCCGCCGGCGGGGACAAGGGTTTCATCCGGGCCGTGGTGCGAGCTGCGGCGGACTCGATGGAACCTCTGGCCACCGCACGCGCCGGACTCCAAGCCGCAGCCTTCAACGATATGTCGGGTGTTGTAATTGAACCGGGCGGCGCGGCCCTCGCCCATTTCGACGGCGGTGATTGGGTGAAATACTCCAAGATCGACTTCGGCAGCGGAGCCACCAGCGCGACGTTTTTGGCGGCGAAATCCGGATCAGGGGGCACGATCGAGATCCGCTTGGGCAGTCCCGCTGGACGTCTCATCGGCACGCTCGCCCCGCAAGACACGGGCGGGTGGGGTAACTACCGCGACCAGTTGGTGCAGTTGACCGGCTTTGTCAGCGGTGTGCACGACCTCTACCTCGTCGGTTCCGGCGCGGCGGGAATCGCCAACCTCGCTTCGTTCCGCTTTTCCAATTACGTGCTGACCTGGAGCGACGAGTTCAACGGCACATCCCTGAATGCAAACAACTGGCTCGCCGTGGACAACGGCGATGTGGCCAACGGCGAGTTGCAATTTTACACGCCGCGCACCAACAACGTGGCCGTGGAGGACGGCTTGCTCAAACTCACCGCGCAGCGCGAGACGTACACCGGCCAAGGTCCTTGGATGTCGGCGCCCAAGACCACGCAATACACCTCCGGTCTGGTCGAAAGTCTCAACAAGTTCGAGCCGCAATACGGTCGCATCGAAGCGCGCATGAAGATTCCCCGCGGTGCCGGGCTCTGGCCTGCGTTCTGGATGTTGGGGGTGGACTACTTCGAAGCCGGGGTGGGTTGGCCGCTCTGCGGTGAGATCGACATTATGGAATACTCCGGAGCCAGCGGCGGATTCACCGCAGCCTTCCACACCGGGGCCTACAACTACATGAACAGCGGGGGCGGCGTGCAGAACGTGCAGGGCTTCTCCGTGCCTGACCACGACACCGAGTTCCACGTCTACGGGATCGAGTGGACGCCGAACCGTGTCGCTTTCTACGTCGATGGCGGGGTAGTTCTCACCGCCGACAAGTCGGTGCTCGGTAGCAGTGCGGCCCAATGGCCCTTTGACCAGCCCTTCTGGCTCAAACTCAACGTGGCCGTCGGTGGATCCTACGGCGGTGATCCGACATCCGGAACATTTTTTCCCAAGACGATGGAAGTCGACTGGGTAAGGGTCTACCAAGATCCGGACTGAGCGGCACTCGTGGTCCGACAAGCAAATGCAAAGAGCACCTCGTAGTTTTCATACATTCCCAGCGTGACAATCTCGTCCACACCGCTGCGAACGCGTTTAACGTCAAGGACCTTGATGCGTGCTTATTTGGCGCTAGGGGCTTCGGTTTGGGGACCAGCGGCGTGGGATCGTGAATTTGGGGCAGTTGTTTTTCTCGCCATCCTCGATTTGCAATCGCTCAACCCTGCCGCCGCCGCGCACTTCGTCGACCGCGGACTACCATGTGGTCATTGATCCGGCTTGTTCTGCGAATGGCGGGGATATTGTCGTTCCTGGTTTACACTCCTCTTTGGTACCTGCTTAAACATTGGCGGAGTGGGGTGATTGGTGCCTCCCGGCGGGCTGGGGGACGGCGGTGCTACATCTTGAATTCGGGGATGTCTTCGGCCACGTGAGTGGTTTTTTCCCGGAGCTTGAAGGCGGCGATGATTTCTTCGAAGGCGCGGACGGCCACCTCGTAGGGGACCCTGCTGGGTGGGTCCTCCATGGGGCGGTCGAAGACCGGGAGTTCGAAGTCGTCTTCAGGTCTGAGCATGCTCAATTTTGGCACATCTGGCGGATGCGCTCCAGCGCTTTGTCTCCTCCGTAACGGCGGATCAGAGAAGCGAAGGTTTCGTCGTTCGGGTTGAGTCCGTGGAGTTCGATAATTTTCCGGATATCGAGCCAATCCTGGCCGACTTTTTGCGGATCGCGGTCGCTGCTTTGCGAGGCATGCAACTTCAACGCGACCATGTGCTGGGGCGAGGGCGTGCGCTTGCCTTGAGTGACAACGGAATCCGCGTACAATTTAGCGAAGGTAGCATCATCGACCAGCATCAGGTCGACGCGGGGCCAGCCGATTTTCCCTTCGAATTGGGCGAAAGCGTTGCCCTCGGTGAAGCAGCGGTATCCGTATCGGTCGAACAATTCCTCCCAGCCGGACTTGTTGGAAGCGAGCACGAGAAAGTCGAGGTCCATGGTCATGCGTTGGTGGCCCAAGCTGATGACCGCATGGCCGCCGATAACGAGGAAATCCAATTGTCGCTTGGCCGCTTCCTCGGTGAGGTGTTCGATGAGTTCGAGGATCATGGCCCGAGTATTTTAACCACGGATTTCACGGAAGGCACGAATGGGTTGGAGAGATAGTGGCAGCGGCTTCCAGCTGATGATGTCGGGTTATGATGGGCAGGATGCGCATGCTACTTTGGGAGTCAGATGAGCGCATCGAGTATGGCTTGGGCGGGGGAGATTGTGGCGGGGGTTTGGAGGTTTTCACGCACCGCTTGGAAATTGTTGCGCATCGTGGCGCGGTAAGCCCGGTCGTTGAGGAGGCGGAGGGATTCGGCGGCGAGGTTTGTCGCGGTGGCCTCTCGCTGGATAAATTCCTGGATAATTTCCCGGCCGGCGAGAAGGTTGGCCATGCCGAGGTGGGGGACTTTGATCACGGCGCGTCCGGCGAGGTAGGTAAGGGGAGCGACTTTGTAGACCAGGGCATAGGGGAGGCCACAGAGGGCCGCTTCCAAGGTGGCGGTGCCGGAGGCGACAAGGCCGGCGGCGGCGGTCTGCATGAGGTGGCGCGCGTTGCGCAGTCCGACGTCGCAGCCGACGCCGGACTTCGCCGCGAGTTCGCGCATGAGGTGCTGGAGCTTTTCCGAGGAGGCGGCGCTGGCGAAGACGGTTTGCGGGCGGCGGGCGAGGATGATCTTGGCGGCGGCGAGGAGGGCGGGAAATATTTTGCGCACTTCGCGGTCGCGGCTGCCGGGGAGGAGGGCGAAGAGGTCGGGGTTGCGCGCTTCGTCGCCGAGAATTGCCAGCTTTGCCGCCATGGGGTGTCCGACGAAATCGGTGTGCAGTCCGGATTTTTCGTAGAGTTCTCTTTCGAAAGGGAAGATGCAGAACATGCGGTCGAGCCAGCGGGCCATGCGGGGGAGGCGGGCGCGATTCCAAGCCCAGACTTGGGGGCTGATGTAGTAGAGCAGCTTGAGCTGGGGGCGGTGCGGCTGGAGGGCTTTGGCCAGGCGAAGGTTGAAGCCGGGGTAATCGACGAAGAGGACGGCGTCGGGCTTTTCCCGGTCGATGCGCTCGAGGGCTTGGTGGAATTTTCGGCGGAACCAGCCGTAGCGCCGAAGGACATCCCAGAGGCCGACCACGGCGGCTTCGTGGGTCCAGTCTTCGACCTCAGGGCAAAGGGCATGGAGCTTGGGACCACCGAGGCCGGAGATGCGCAGGTCGGGCCGGAGGGTGCGGAGGTCGGCAAGCAGGGCGGCGGCGTGGGTGTCGCCGCTGGTTTCGCCGGCTACGACAAAGAGGCGCATGGGATCAGGCGCGCTGCGGGGGGCGCTCGGCGATCTGGCGGGTGATGCGCACGGCTAACTCGAGGGCGGCGGCGGCTTCGTCACCGCCGACCTTGGGTTGGGCGCCGGCGCGGGCGCAGTCGATGAAATGGTGCAGTTCGCGCTGGAGCGGTTCGCCTTTGTCGATCGTGACGCGCTCGCGCACGATCTTGCCGTCCTTGAGGCGGAACATTTTCGCGCTCTGCTTCTGGT
>CAMBSX010000115.1 GCA_945870655.1 Chthoniobacter flavus
GCCGAGTGGTTTTCCGAGCAACCGGCGCGGCTGACTGCTCCCGGACAATTCGAGTTTGCCGCAGTTTCCGGTGCCAGCACCGTGCGTCTGGCCGCGCTTATGGGGGACCGGGCCGCGATCCGTGATGTGGCTGTGCTCGATACCGATACAGATAATTTTGCACCTTATGCGGGTAACGGCATGCACGACGGCTGGGAGCAGTCTGCCAGTGTCGCCTTGAATACCCGACTGGATGCGATCAATGGGCCGACCGGACTCTCCAACGCCATGCTCTACGCGCTCGGCATCAATCCCTCGACCGCACAAAGAGCAAACCTTCCCGCTCTGGTCGCAGACCAAGCCGGGGCTTACGGCCTAGATTTCACGGTCAATCGCTTGGCCACGCGCGGCACAGTCACGATCGAGCAATCCGACGACCTTCGTATTTGGCGACCGGCACCTTTTCTTTCCCTCACCGGTCGCACCGGGCTTCTCGACCATGTTCGCGTCATGTCCACGGCGGGAGCATCCAAGCGATTTTTTCGTGTACGCGCTGAGAGCACTCCCCGTTTCACCCTCTGGGTCGAACGTGATGACGGCGACCAAAACTATTACAATGGCCTCCTCGCCCTCCTGACCAATACCAATGAGCCTTTGCAGTTCGACAAGGTGCTGGTCCGCTTGGCTGATCCGGATCTATTTCCGGGCAATTTCAACCCCACCACCAACTCCCTTCTCTACCAGTTCGCTAAGCAACTGGGAGATTCCGGATGGTCCGGCGAGCTGGCGCTTATTCCGGACTTTACGACCAGCAGCTGGTCGTGGCAGCCCCCGGGGCAGACCATCGCCGACACGAACAAATGGCAAAAAGCTTTTTACTGGGTGCAAGCCGTCAATCCTCTGCTCCCCGCCGGCTCGCTCAAATTCGCAGAACTCGTCTTCGAGAAGGAAGCCTCGGGCATCCCGGGTGACACCAACACTTATGGAGCCATCCGCGCTTTCCGCAACAACCTTTGGACCAATCCCTCGGATCCAGACCGCCCCGGTTTGGGAGTGACCGGCTCGGCGAATGCCATCGCCCAGTTCGCTTGGTGGACATCGGACACCTATGACACTAATGGACGGCTTGTCGACGCCGCTTACCCCGAACTTTACAATCTGACCAAGACAATTTCCGGCACGACTTACCTCGACGCCTACGCCGCCTCGGCCTCCCTGCCCGGTCCGTCTCCCGCACTCCCCGACACCATCTACACACTTTCCCGCAGCA
Organism: Chthoniobacter flavus; assembly: GCA_945870655.1. GTDB lineage: Bacteria > Verrucomicrobiota > Verrucomicrobiia > Chthoniobacterales > JACTMZ01 > JACTMZ01. Next base: position 1,250 of record CAMBSX010000115.1, read on the forward strand.
ATACCAATCCGGTCAGCGCCATTCTCGGCGATCCTTCCGACCCGACACCGGCCTCGACCTTTGGTTTCCTGGTCGGCCAGCAGATTCCGACCAATGTCTTCTCCAATGGCACCGACCTCACCCGCGTGCATCTTCTTTTTTCCGCCGAATGGCTGGGTGCGCCTCAGGGCTCACCCATCATCGATGCTTTTGGCACCTGGACTAACGAAACAACCGGCGTGAACGGCTTTCTCCAGTTCGCGGCCACTTTTCGGTCCGAGTTCGGTCAATGGTGGCAGCGCCAAGTGCCCCGCATCGGCATTTTCGAGTACGAATACATCCCCGCCAGCTGGCGGGCCGCACCTGCGGAGGAGTAGCGTCTGCTCCGTCCTGCGGCCGGGCGCGGAAATGAATGGCGTTTTCGCTACTCGAGCCTTGCGCGGGCTTGGGGTGAGAGTTCTCTGGCCCGCAGGGGGCGCCCGGCCAGACTCACGCCTTGTGAGGCAAGTTTTTCGGCGATGGCCGCGGTGATCATGCGCGAGGTGCGGCGGGCGTCGGCGGCCAGACCGGACGCGGCGGCACTGACCGCCAGCCGGGGGACCAAACCGATTGGACTGCTGAAAAGCGCGCCGGGCTCCGCATTCGATCCTCCGGTCGTTTGGAAATGGGCGAGGGCTTGACGTCGTCCGCGGGGATCGATGCGGTAGATATCGACCACCGTCTCAAGGCGCGTGCCGCCCAGCCCGAAGCCGACCATCGAGCGCAGGGCCCGGCTGCCCTGGTTCATGCGGACAAAGCGGCCTTCGAGGACCCAGTGCCGTGGATTCTCTACGCGCTCGTTCGCGCCAATCATCTTGGCCGGGCCGACATGCTTGCCCAGCCTCTCGACCAAACGCCCGGCCGATTCCGTCCCGAATTCTCGGGCAAAGGCTTGGAGCCCGGCGCCCTCCCGATCGACCTTGGCGGCATCAAGTTCTGCCGTGAAGGGCCGCACACAGATGACCTCGGGAACCGGCACGGGGGAGACTTTCCATTCGCGCTTGACCAGACTAACCGAGGCGCATCCGGAAAGGCAGAAGCCGGCGAGGGCCGCAGTCATGGCGATGCACAGAGAGAGACTTGGAAGGGACTTCGACATGGCAGACATCTCCGCACCGAGACGAGACGAAGGCAAGCCGGCGGTGGTCAATCGGGAATCCGCAGAATCGGGCCCGTGCGGAGAACCGAGGGCTTCCAAGAACAACCCGTGACCGCGGTGCAGCTCTGCCTTAGGGTCTTCGCATGGAAAGACACACATTCGCGAGCCTCGGGCTTTCCCCGGAGATTCTCAAAGCAGTCGACAAGTTGGGTTTTGAGGAGGCGTCCCCGATCCAAGCGGCGGCCATCCCCGTCTTAATGGCGGGCAAGGATGTCGTCGGGCAATCGCAGACCGGATCGGGCAAAACCGCCGCCTTCGCCATTCCCGCGATCGAAAAAACCGATCCCACCTTGCACGCCGTGCAGGTGCTGGTCCTCTGCCCCACCCGCGAGCTGGCCACCCAGGTGGCCGGGGAAGTGCACAAACTAGCCGCGGGCAAGCGCGGGATCCATGCGGTGCCGGTTTACGGCGGATCATCGTTCGAACGTCAGGCCCAGGAACTCAAACGCGGGGCCCAAATCGTGCTCGGCACGCCGGGCCGCGTCATTGACCACTTGGAACGCGGGACGCTGAAGCTCGACCGCTTGCGTTTCATCGTGCTGGACGAAGCGGACCGCATGCTCGACATGGGTTTTCGCGATGACATCAAAAAAATCCTCGATGCCATGCCGGCGGAAAAGCAGACCGCCTTTTTCTCCGCCACCGTTTCCCCGACCATTCGCAAATTGATCGACCGCTACGCGCGGGATCCGGTCACACTGAAGATCGACCAGAAGACGGTCGATGCTCCGGATATCACGCAATGGTATTACGAAGTTCCCCCGCGGACGAAGTTCGACGCCCTCCTGCGGATTATCGATTTCCATAGCTACCGATCCGGCATTATTTTCTGCAACACGCAGCGCACGGTCGATGATTTGGCCGACGATCTGCAGGCCCAAGGCATTCCCTCCGACCGTCTCCACGGCGGCATCGCCCAAGCGCAGCGCACCCGGGTGATGAACAAATTCAAGGCGGGCGGATTCGATTTCCTCGTGGCGACCGATGTGGCCGGGCGCGGGATCGACGTGGACGACCTCGAATTGGTCGTGAATTTCGATCTGCCTTACGACCCGGAGGATTACGTGCACCGAATCGGGCGCACCGGCCGTGCCGGCAAGCAAGGAGCGGCCATTTCCTTGGTCACGGGGCGTGACGTGCACAAGATCCGCTATCTGGAAAAGTTCACCCACTCGGCCATCCGCCGAGGCAAGCTCCCCACCGCGGGAGAAATCGGCGAGAAGCGCACGGACGCTTTGCTCGAGCGGGTGCGGCAGACCATCGAGTCGGGTCACGGCCAGGCGCAGATGATCCATATCGACCGCTTGCTCGAGGAAGGGGCCGACTCGACCGAAGTCGCTGCCGCCCTCCTTCACATTCTCAATGGCGGCGAGGCCACGGCCCCGGCCGCGCAACCTGCGGAGAAATTCCCGGCGGCCACCAAGCACGAGCCGATCGAAGAGCGGGGCGGCGACTCCGGGGCACCGCGGGCAGTCGATGAGCCCCCGCGTAAAGCGAAGCCCGGTAAGGCGTGGCTGCGCATCGCGCTGGGTCGCGGGGCCGTGAAAAACCCGCGTGACATCGTCGACTTGCTGGTCGAGGGCGCGGGGCTCCCCTCGCGCGAAGTCGGGTTTATCGCCCTCGGCGATGAGGCGAGTTACGCCGAAATCCCCATCGACTTCGCCAAGGGGCTTTCTCCCACGGGCAATGCGATGCCAACCTCGCGCGGGGACATCACCATTTGGCCGGTTCCCGGCCTGCCGAACAAGAAACGGCGCTGACTCCGCCCCCTGGGCCGGTCAACGGTCGGCCAAGGCCTCGATTTCGGCCAAGGTCACGGTGCCACTGTGGTCGGCATCGATCCGGTTAAAGTTAGCCGCCACCCGCGGCATGCCGGCCTCGGCCTCGGCCAACGTGAGCTGGCCGTCATGATTCGTATCCGCCTCGGCAAAACGTTCAGCGATTTGCTCGTTCCGGGTCTCGTCCGCCGCGGCCGGCCAGACCAAGGCGGCAAAAATCACGACGGCGAGGAATTTCGGGGCAATTGATGGGTGGCAGAGCGAGGTCATTCCTGACTTTCCCCAACCCCGACCTGATGTAAAGAAAATGTCGGTTAATCCGCTCAAGGCGAAGGCTGCGGACCAGAACCAACACCGCAGCCCGGCTTTTCGTCCTGGCAAGCCATCCGGGCCCGAAGGCATTTCAGTCCAGAGCGGAGAGATTGGCCTCGCTGAATTTCACGGCCGACTGCCTCGGGCCGGAGGGCGACGGGGTAACCGAGATAATGACCCGCAGATCATCGGCCGGCAGGGTTCCCTCGACAAAGACCTCATGCCACTCGTCATCGGTGGGGAATTCTTCGAGCACCACTTCTTTGGTTGCCACGGTTTGGGGCTGTCCGTCCTTCGTGCTTTCGAGGGTTAGTTCAACGCTGTAGGGCCGCTGGGAGCCGGCCTCGTGCTTGTCCACCATGATCAGCACGGAAAATCGCACTCTCTGACCTGACTTGGCGCCGGTGACGTCCTGTTGCATGCCCGACTTGTTGTTACCGCTCACCCGGTAATGGTGGTAGCCCATCATGGCCCCCGAAGGGGTCTTTGGCTCCCATCCCGTCTCCCGCAGGAGCCAATCGCCCCAGATCGTCCAAGCTTCGGGCAACTCCGGATTTTCCGAGGGGTAGCCGAAGTCACCATTCTCCAGGCTTTGCGAAAACAAGGACCCCGCCATGACGAGCACGACGGCCGATGCGATGAGGATGGATCTGGACATAAAGTGACGGCAGGGGGTTTTCCCACGCTCAGATTTGCACCAAGCCGCGCTGGACCCCGAGGATAGCCGCCTCGGTGCGCGTTTCCACCCCGAGTTTGGCCAGGATGTTGCGGACATGGGCTTTGACCGTGAATTCGCTGGCCGAGAGAACGCGGGCGATGTCTTTGTTCGATAGTCCGCGGGCGATGACCGCAAGAATTTCCAACTCGCGGGGCGTGAGGGTTTGGAAAGCGTCCCGTTCGGCCAGCCGTTCCGCCACCGCCGGCGGCAAATACTGGCGCCCCTCGACTACCGCGCGCATCGCGGCTTCGAGTTGTTTTCCGGGAATACTTTTCAACAGGTAGCCGCTGGCCCCGGCCGCCATGGCCCGGTGGATATCCTCGTCCCCGTCAAAGGTGGTCAGCAGGAGCACGCGCGCGTCCGGCCGGTCTTTGCGGATGGCTTTCAAAGCGTCGAGGCCCGTTCCATCGGGCATTTGCAGATCCAGCAGGGTCAGGTCGGGCTGATGCTTTGCGTGGGCTGTGATGGTTTCGGCCACCGTGCCGGCTTCGGCCACGATCTCGAAGTCCGGGCGCAACTCGAGCACCGCCCGCAGCCCCTCGCGGAACAGTTCGTGATCGTCGGCAATGAGAATACGGATCATGGGAAAAACGTTTTTCAGACCGCTCCCGGCAGGACCACCTGGACGCAGGAACCGCCGCCGACCACGGACTTCACGACCAGCGAGGCCCCGAGCAACTGGGCCCGCTCACGCATGTCTTGCTGCCCGTAATGCGGCCGGCCATTGAC
>CAMBSX010000116.1 GCA_945870655.1 Chthoniobacter flavus
CCGCGCGGACAGATCACCGACCGCCACGGCGCCCCGCTGGCCCAAACCCGCGTTGCCTTCAATCTCGGCCTCAGCTTTCCCACCCCCCTCGAATTCACCGACGGACAAGCGGTCAACTTCGCCCGCCGGCAAATTCTCACCGCGGAAGAACTGCTCGGCCGCACCTTCAACGTCACCGACGAATCTCTTGTCCAGCATTACAACAACCGCGGCATCCTTCCTTTCATTCTGGCCGAAGACCTCACCAACGAGGACATGGCCAAAGTCAGTCGCGGACTCGGTGCCGGCCTCGTTCTCCAGCACGCCTACTTCCGGCATTACCCGCTGGGGGCGATCGCCGCCCATATCGTGGGATACACCGGCCGCGTTGCCCCCCTCTCGATCAAACCGATCGAAAACCGGGACCTTGTCTTCCCCGACGCCGAGGGACGGGAAGGCCTCGAGCAAGTCTTCGACGACCAGCTGCGCGGCACACCCGGCGTGCTCAACCTCACCCTCAACGCCGAAGGCAAACGCACCACGGAGAGAATCGTCCAGCAGCCGGTCCCGGGGTACAATGTCATAACCACCCTCGATCTCACCGTGCAAAAGGCCTGCGAGGACGCCCTGGCCAAAACCGGCCGCCGCGGAGCCGTCGTGGTGGTCGACCCGAATACCGGCGAAATCCTCGGCATGGCCTCGCGGCCGTCCTTTGATCCCAACGCTTTCATTCCCGTCATCAAGCCGGATATTTTCGCCCAACTCAACGACGACCCGGCCGTTCCGCTCTACCCGCGGGCCTTCCGTTCGGCCTACCCACCCGGCTCGACCTTCAAGACCTTTGTCGGACTGGCCGCCCTGCAGACCGGGCTGATCACGCCGGATACCCGCATCAGTTGTCCGGGCGGTCTCCAAGTCGGCAATTTCTATTTCCGCAACCACCGTTCCGGTCACTCCGGACAGCTCACCCTCGCCCAGGCTCTCGCCCAATCGTGCAACACGTGGTTCTACCAGGCCGGACTGAAAATCGGCGCGGAACCCATCATTGAGTGGGCCCAGGCGTTGGGACTGGGTCGCCGCACCGGCATTCCGCTGAGGGCCGAGTCGGCCGGAAACATTCCCACCGACAACTACATGCGCCGCGTCCACAACCGCAACATCCTGCAGGGCGACGTCGCCAACATAAGCATCGGACAAGGCGACATCCTGGTCACCCCGCTGCAAATGGCCCAGGCCATGGGCGTGCTCGCCGCCCGAGGCACTTTCCACCAGACGCGCCTGGTCAAGCAGGTGCAAAGCCTCGACAACCGGGTTGTCTCGGCCTACCCGGACCGCCTCCGCGCCGAGTTGAATATCGCGGAAGAAAACCTTGAAGACCTCAACAAAGGCCTCGTGATGGTTACGAGCCACGGCTCCGGAACCGGCCGCCGGGCCGCCACAGTCAAGGGGGTCGAAGTCGCCGGCAAGACCGGGACCGCCCAATGGGGACCGGTGGCCAAACGCCGTAACGCCGCCTGGTTTGCCGGCTACGCGCCTGCCAACCACCCGCCCCTCTACGCGTTCGCCGCGGTGGTGGAAGGCAATCCCGGCGAGTCCCTCTCCGGCGGCTCGAATGCCGCTCCCGTCATTGGCGATGTCCTTTCCCTTCTGCTCAAGGAGTACAAACCGCCGGAGAAAGAGTCCGAGGAAGAAAAGCCGGCCGAGGAAGAACCGGCACCCGCGGAAGCAGAAGACGCCGGGGACACCGAGCGGACCGAAGACCTCATGAACCCCGAGGGCGCACCCACCCCGGAGGAACTCTCCGCCGTCGAGTAGGTCCCTTTGCGTTTGCCGCCACCCGCCGGGCACGCGATGATCCGCTCCATGTTGGAACTGCGCGAGGTGACGGTCACCGCAGGCGGTGCTCCGGAAGCACCGGTCTTGCTCTCCGGAGTGACGGCATGTTTTCCGCGTGGCGAGGTTTGCGCCCTGCTCGGCCCGAGCGGAAGCGGCAAGACCACCTTGGTGCGGGTCATCGCCGGAATCGCCGGCACAAGCACGGGATCTTTGCACTGGGAAGGCACCGACCTCGACTTGGAGGACCTTCCGCCATCGCAGATCGGCTATGTTCCGCAGTTCACCATCAGCGAGGAAAATCTCACCGCCGAGGAGAACATCCTCCTGGCCCTCCGTCTCCGCGTCGCCGGCCTCTCGGGAGCGGCGCTCGGGGCGCGTGCCGCCGAGTTACTCGACCTCACCGGCCTTGGCTCTGCCGCGCAGACTCTTTCGAGGCACCTCTCCGGCGGGCAGCGCCGCCGCCTCGCCCTCTCCATGGAATTGGCCAGCGAGCCACCCCTGCTCCTCTGCGACGAGGTGACCAGCGGTCTTGACGCACGTTCCGAACGCGAAATCCTCGACTTGCTCCGCCGTGTCGCCCGTGAAGGCAACCGCGTGGTCATTGTTGTCACCCACGGACTGCGCGATCTCGATGCGTTCGACAAAATCGCTGTCCTCAGCGGGGGCAGCCTCGCTTACTTCGGGCCGCCGGACACAATGGCGCACTATTTCCGTGTCAACCGGCCGGAGGAAATTTTTGGGCGCCTCCCGCAGCGCAGTGCCGCAGAGTGGCATGCATCCTGGAACAAACACCGCACGCACTTCGAATCGGCAGACCAACCAAAACCGGAAACGGCGGGCACGAACGACCATGACGCCGGAGATTTGCCCGTTGTGCTGCCCGGTGCCTTCAGCCAGTTCCTCACCCTCACGGCCAGCCGCTGGAAAATTTTCTTCCGCGACAAGGGCAATTTTGCCCTGCAAATCGGCCTTGTTCTCGGCTTTCCGCTCGTTGTGGCCGTTTTCGCACTGGACGGATTGCCCGCCGTGCCGAGTTTGGACGCCGCCCTGAGCGGCGATGTCGTGCGACAGTTGATCGAAGCCCGCACCTTCGCCGAGGGTGCGAGCAAGGCCGGGAGCGCGGTGTCCGGACTCATCCTCCTGCAGGTTATTCTCCTCGGGCTGCTCGGGGCCAACAACAGCGCGCGCGAAATCGCCGGGGAACGCGCCATTTTCGAGAAAGAACGTTTTGCCGGCCTCAAGCCCTCGGCCTATGTCGGGGCGAAAATAAGCTTCCTCGCCGTGCTCGTCTTGGTGCAGTCCGCCTGGATGACATGGTTCGTGCGCACCGTGACCGGGTTTCCCGGCGACGGATGGCAGCAGTTTCTCTTTTTTCTCTTGGTCAATGCCACGCTCACCGCGACATGCCTCGGCATCTCCGCCCTGGCCCGCACCGCGGACCAAGCCTCCCTTGCTTCGATCTACCTCGTTGGCTTTCAGTTGCCGCTTTCCGGTGCCGTCCTCGCGCTACCTGCCGGACTGGACGCCGCTTTGCGCCCCTTCATTGCCGCTTACTGGAGTTGGAGCGGAGCCCTGCAGAGCCTCCGTGAGACCCGTTACTATGACGTACTGGAATTGGTCCTGCCCACCACGTTATCGGCCGCCTCGCTCTGCCTCTGGGTCCTTATCCTTCATATCATCTTCGGCATTTTTGTGGCATGGCTGGGTTGCCTTCGGTCCGCTTGGGATCGATAATATCCAGCCATGGCCCGCCGCGCTCGCAGCACACCGAAAGCCGGAATCCTGGCCGGCGCACTGGTTGTCGCCTTGCTCCTGGTCGCCCTGGGTGGATACTTCCTCGGCTCCGGCGGGACACCCTACCGCACGGTACCCGAGTTCCCGGTCCAGGAGTACCTTTCCTCCTCCAGCTCTTTGCGCGGAAACAGCTACCGCCTGAGTGGCGCAATCCTCAACTCCATCGCTTGGTCACCGCAATCCGGACGCCTTATTTCGGTGGAGCCGGCCGGTTCCGGTTCGCCCATCCCGGTGGTTGTTCCGCCCTTGCCGGGCGAGGTCGCCATGCAGAAAGGTCAACGCTTCCATTTTCTGGTTGAAATCCGCGAGAACGGCATCGTCTACGCCAAGGAACTCACAAAATCATGAGACCGGTTCTGGCTGCAATCTTTGTCTTTCTCCCGGGATCTTTTCTCGGCGCGCAGCAAAACACCGAGGGCGCGGGCGATTCCGCGGCCGCGACGGGCGGGGCGCGTCCGCCCCAGATGAACGAGGGATTCATCGGTCGGGATATTCCCGCCTTCGACCCGGGGAGCGAGGTTGCCTCTTTCGACGGCAAGATCTGGAACATCAATAACAACCGTTTGCTCCGCGCGCGCTTCGAAAAGTATCTCAACGCCCCGGCGGCAACCAGCGCCGCCGATGTGGCCTACCGCAAGACGATCGACCGTATCCTTGAGTTGCTCGCCCCGGGCAATGCGTCCCGGACAAACATCGAGCAAGCCTTCTCCCTCTTGCCCAAAGCCTCGGACTACAAGGATGATGCCAACCTTTGCCGCACCATGTCTGACGCCATCCACGCGGCGCAGGTCAGCCTCGAGACGATCAAAAACCTCAAGCGTGAAAATGTCCTGCTCGAGAAACAACGCGCCACCGCGGAATGGAACAACATGATGGCGGCCCGTTCCTCGGCTCTCGGGGTGACCGGGGGCAGCGATGCAGCCATCGCCGCCCAGCAGGAGAATGTCAGATTCGCTCGAGACGCCAAAATGGCCTCGGCCAAACGGATCCTTTCGGACGTCGCCCAAACCATCGAAAACAACAAACTACGCATCGCGTTGACCGAACTGAATACCCGGGGGCATCTCCAAGCCCTCATCATGCAATATTTCGCCACTCGCCGCTTCGAGCACGTGCTTATCGCCAACCGCTTCTACCGCGCGATCTACAAAGATGGCGACAATTCCATCGACGTCTACAAGCGCATGGTCGAATCGCTTCCGGTGAACCGGGACGCCGGTCAGGCCCGGATCAATGCCGAATTCGACCCGGAGGTGGCCGCCGCGGGTGGCTCTGGCGACCGGGGTGCGCGGGTGAGGGCCGGAACCGATGGTGCGGCCGCCGGGGTCGACAATCGCGCGGATGCCGAGGGAAGCAGCGGGGGATCTTTTGCCGCCAGCGGGATGAAGCTCGGACTGGAAAACTTCAGCGTCGAAAGCCTGACCGGCGGGGCGGCCGTCGCGGCCCAGACCCTGAGCAAATTGGTCAGCTCACTCAGCCAAGTCGACAGTCTGGCCAATGAGGCTATCCGCGACGTCAACGAGGGCGTCGAGGCTTACAAATTCCTTCTCGAGCAGGGTGAACTCAACAGCGCCGTCGAACGCCTCGCCGAGACTTTCGCCCTCGGAGAATTTATGCCGAGCGTCCGCCTACTCTCGCGCGAGGACAAGCGCCGGGCGCTCAAGTTCACCCAGATGAGGAACGAACTACTCGCCGCACTCGAGGTTAATGATCTCACCCGAGCGGAAAAACTGGTCAACGAGATGACGGAAATGTCCGCCGACTTCGACGCGAGCAAGCCGCTGGCCAAGATCGAGACGGCCAAGACGATCAGCGCGATGCACTTGGCCAAAGCGAAAAACGCCGCCATCTCCGGCGACCGGGCGGCGATGGAATCCGAACTGCGGGCCGCCACGGAAATCTGGCCGCGCAACCCCGCTTTGGCCGAGGTCGGGGCAAATATTTTCCAGCAAACCGACCTGCAGCAGCAGGCCTTGAGCGAACTCCAGCGCCTCATCGAGCAGGGCGATCACCGTGCCATCTACCGCCAGAACGCCAGATTCATCGCGGCCACCGCGCTTTATCCGGAATGGCAGGAAAAACTCGGCACAATTCTCGAGGCCATGGCCGAGATCGAAGGATCCCTGCAGCGCGCCCGGGAAATTCAGCAGCGTGGAGACGCCGCCGGTGCTTGGGAAAGCGTCCAACTGGCCGCGGTCAAATATCCCGAGGACAACGAGATCAACCGCCTGCGCGCCGACCTGGCCAGCGGAGGGGCCGCCACCTTCGT
>CAMBSX010000117.1 GCA_945870655.1 Chthoniobacter flavus
CCGACCGCGCTCTGCAGCCCGACATGCATCAGTCCCCGCATAAACGTCCCGGTGGTCACCACGACGGACCGCGCCCGATAGCGCAGCCCGAGGTTGGTCTCCACCCCGACGACCCGGTCCTTCTCGACCAAGATCCGCACCGCATTCCCTTGCAGCAAATGCAGGCGAGGGGAGTGCTCCAACACCCACTTCAGCCGGAATTGATAGGCCTTCTTGTCGCACTGGGCCCGCGGCGCCTGCACGCTGGGACCTTTCCGCGCATTAAGCATCCGGAACTGGATCCCCGTGGCGTCGGTATTCTGGCCCATCACTCCCCCGAGCGCATCAATCTCCCGCACCATGTGCCCTTTGGCCAGGCCCCCAATCGCCGGATTGCAAGACATTTGCCCGATAGTATCCAAGTTTTGGGTCAAAATCCCGGTGTGCGCCCCCAACCGGGCGGCCGCCAGGCCCGCCTCCACCCCCGCATGCCCCGCCCCCAAAACCAAAACGTCAAATGTTTCCGGATATTCGTACATGCTGGTCATGTTCCACGTGGAACGTCAGGGACGATCCAAAATACCCGCCGTGGGGCGGGGGAGGAGTTGCGAGAGATGGAAGGTTTCACTTTGCCCGCGAAAATTGGCCAGTACGACTTTAAGGTTGGGCTGGAACTCGGCCAAAACCTGGCGGCAAGCCCCGCAAGGCGAGGCCGGAACCTCCGTGTCCGCCACAATGACGATCAGTTCGAAATCCCGGCACCCCGCCGCCACGGCGGCGAAGACCGCATTGCGCTCCGCACAAATGGTCAGCCCGAAACTGATATTCTCGACATTGCACCCGGTAAAGATCCGGCCATCTCTCCCGACCAAGACCGCGCCAACCAGGAAATTGGAGTAAGGTGCGTAAGCCCGTCCGGCCACCTCAATCGCTTGAGCAACTAATTGCTGATCAGTAGTTTGCATACAAAATATTGTCGATTAGGGACTTAACCTAGACTCGGACAAGTTAAGATCTTAATTCCAACCCGAGCGGCAAGCAAGGACGCCAAAGAATGTCATAGCCACCCCGCGGCCCGGTAAAATTGCCAAGCTCCAATCCTGATCTCCTCCCGTTCCGCAACCCTCCCACTCGAACTTCCAACTTAAGTCTCTTCTTTCTTTTTTCCTCTTCATTTCCGTTTGCCAAAAGGTCTAAAATTTTGCAATATCCCAGCCCGTCGCGATGGCGCCATCGGCCCTCCGCCTCCGCGGTCCGACCGCCACCCTTTACCAACCGAATCCGACATCCACACGTGAGCGTTACCCGAGCCGAAAAGCCAAAAAAAACCGGTCGCAGCCCGGTCGATTATGCCAAGGCTCCGATCAACGCCAGCCTGACCAAGGAGCAAAAACTCGGCTTCCTCGCCGACATGCTCCGCATCCGCCGTTTCGAACAGGCGTCCCTCAAACTCTACCAACAGGGAAAAATGGGCGGGTTTCTTCATCTTTACATCGGGCAGGAGTCGGTCGCCGTCGGCACCCTCGCACTGATGGGTGACCACGATCACGCCATCACCGCTTACCGTGACCACGGCCACGCCCTTGTGGTCGGCATGTCGATGAACGAATGCATGGCCGAACTCCTCGGCAAAGCCACCGGATGCTCCAAAGGTAAAGGGGGCTCAATGCACTTTTTCGCGCCGGACAAAAATTTCTGGGGCGGCCACGGGATCGTCGCCGGGCAGACGCCCCTCGGCCTGGGCATTGCCTACGCCCTCAAATACAAGGGCCTCAAAGGTTGCTGCCTCACCTACCTCGGCGACGGTGCGGTCAACCAAGGCGTCTACCACGAGTCCCTCAACCTTGCTTCGCTCTGGGATATCCCCGTGGTCTACATCATCGAGAACAACCAATATTCCATGGGCACCAGTCTGGCCCGTTCCTCCGCGATCAAATCCTGCCTGGCCGAGCGCGCCGAGGGCTACAACATCGATTGGGACATCGTCAATGGTGAGGACCTCTATGAGGTCCGGGCCAAAACTTGGGACGCTATCGAACGCGCCCACCAAAAGTGCCGTCCGACTGTCCTCGAGATCGACACCTACCGCTACTACGGACATTCCGTGGCCGACGCCAACGCGAAGAAATACCGCAAACCGGAGGAGATCGAGTTCTACAAGCAAAACCACGACCCCATCACGTTGTGGGAAAACCGCCTGAAAGAAGAGGGGATCCTCGACGAAGCCGGGCTGAAAAAAGTCGACGAGGCCGCGAAAAAGGAAGCCGCGGCCGCCGTGCAGTTCGCCGAAGACAGCCCGTTCCCCGAAGTGGAAGACATCTTCAGCGACATTTATTATGAAGTCGATATGGGTACCGAGTCCGGCCAAACCGGCCGTCACTTCTTCAACGACTAAAGCCACCCGCACTTCTTCCCTCATCCTTCCCACTTCCTACTTTTCTCCGCCGTGCCCGTCATCACCTACCGTCAAGCCCTCAACGACGCACTAGCCGAAGAACTCGAGCGCGACGAAAACGTCGTCGTCATGGGCGAGGAAGTCGCCGAATACAACGGCGCCTACAAAATCACCGAGGGCCTCTGGAAACGCTTCGGCGGCAAACGTGTCATCGACACCCCGATCAGCGAAGCCGGCTTCATCGGCCTCGGGGTGGGGGCCGCCATGATGGGCATGCGCCCCGTGATGGAACTCATGTTCTGGAGCTTCGCCTACGTGGCCTACGACCAGATCATCAACAACGCCGGTTGCGTGCGCTACATGTCCGGCGGACTGATCAACTGCCCCCTGGTCATCCGCGGCCCGGCCAACGGGGGCACCAATGTCGGCGCCACCCATTCGCACACCCCGGAAAATTTCCTAGCCAACACCCCGGGCCTCAAAGTCGTCTCACCCGCCACACCTTATGACGCCAAGGGCCTGATGAAAGCGGCCATCCGGGACAATGACCCGGTCTGCGTCATGGAAAACACCCTCCTCTACGGCGACCAGGGCGAAGTCCCCGAGGGCGAATATGTCATTCCCATCGGCGTGGCCGATATCAAACGCGAGGGCACCGACATCTCCCTCATCGCCCACGGCCGAGCCGTGCTCACCGCCCTGGCCGCCGCTCACCGCCTGCACGAGGAATTCAACATCTCCGCCGAAGTTGTCGATCTCCGCAGCATCCGTCCGTTGGACGAAGAAACCATCCTCGAAAGCGTCCGCAAAACCCACCGCGCCGTCCTCGTCGACGAAAACAAACCCTTCTGCGGTGTCTCCGCGCAGATCGCCAGCATGATCCAGGAACGCGCCTTCGACGATCTCGACGCCCCTGTCCAGCGTGTCTGCTCCCTCGACGCCCCCGCCATCTACAGCCCCCCGCTCGAAGCGCTGCAGCTCCCCACCGCAGATCGCATCATCCAGAAAGTCCTCGCCATCTCCTGATCCCGGTCCACGGGCCGCACGCGGCTTTTTCCGTTCATCCTTCCCACTCACTCCTTTTCCACCATGCCCATCGTCACCATGCCCAAACTCAGCGACACCATGGTCGAGGGCACCCTCGTCAAATGGGTCAAAACCAAAGGCGACAAGGTTGAAGTCGGCGACATTCTGGCCGAGGTCGAGACGGACAAAGCCACCATGGAAATGGAGGCCTTCGACGAAGGAATATTGAGCGAACTTTACGTCGCCGAGGGCGGCATGATTAAAGTCGGTGACAAGATTGCTCTTATCCTCGCCGACGGCGAAGCGGCCGACACCGCACCCGCAGCGCAATCCACTCCCACTGCTGAAAAACCGAAAACCTCCGCGCCCGCGGCCACAACTCCCCTTGCTCCCGCACCCCGCGCTGCTGCCCCCGCCACGACCGGCCGGACCAAAGCCTCTCCTCTCGCCCGCAAAATCGCCGCCACCCGCGGGGTGAATCTTTCCTCTATCGCCGGCACCGGTCCCGGCGGACGCATCGTCAAGAAGGACGTCGAAAATGCGCCGACCGGCGGGGGTGGGGGAGTCATGGCGGGCACGACACCGACCATTCGCGCCGGCCACGGCATCGCCGGGGAAGAAAAAATCATCGCCCTGACCGGCATGCGCAAGACCATCGCCGAGCGCCTCCTCGCCAGCAAAACACAGATCCCGCATTTCTATCTCAGCGTGACCATGGACGGCGGACCTCTCATGGCCTTGCGCAAGGAACTCAATGCCATGGCAGAAAAAGACGGGGACCAAAAACTCACGGTCAACGACTTCATTCTTCTGGCCGCCGCCCGCGCTGCAGCCGAAGTGCCGAAAATCAACGCGGCTTACGATGGCGATGCCATCATCGAATACGCCGAGGTGAATCTCGCGGTGGCGGTGGCCATCGAGGATGGGCTGATTACTCCGGTGATCAAAAAGGCCAACACCCTCAGTCTGCGTGAAATCAGCGCACAGATGAAAGAGCTCGCGGCAAAAGCGCGCGGCAAAAAACTCAAGCCTGAGGAATACCAGGGCGGAACAATCACACTCTCCAGCCTCGGTGGCTTCGGCATCGACAGCTTTCTACCCATCATCAATCCGCCGCAATCCTTTATCCTCGGTGTCGGGGCCATCATCAAACAACCGGTGGTCAACGAGCAGGATCAAATCGTCGTCGGTCACCGTTTGGTCATCTCCGGCAGCGGCGATCACCGCGTGGTCGACGGCGCCGTCGCGGCGGAGTACATGACTGCCCTCCGCCGCCTCGTCGAGAAACCCGCGCTTCTTCTGCTCTGACGTTTGGCGTCCGTTTCAGTTTTGTCCTTCGGGCTGCGCCGAGTCTGCGAACCGTAGACAGCACCCTCAGGCCAACGGGCCCTAGCCAAAGCTGAACACTGCCAACTGTGCTTGTCGCCCTCAACAAACCCTACGGCATCCTCTCGCAGTTCACGCCGGACCATCCTGGGCAGCGCACCCTGTCCGAATTCGGATTGCCGGAAAATGTTTACCCGCTCGGACGCCTTGACCGCGACAGCGAAGGCCTTCTTCTCCTCTCCGACGAAGCCGGACTTAACACCAAACTCCTCGACCCGAAAAACGCCCATCCCCGCACTTACCGGGCACAAGTGGAAGGAGAGGTGACGGAGGACGCGCTACAAGAGCTGCGCCGTGGCATCGTCCTCGAAGGAACCATGACCCGCCCCGCCGAGGTGGCACACATCCACCCCGACCTTGCACCGCGCAATCCGCCCATCCGCCACCGTGAGAACATTCCGACCACCTGGATCGAACTCACCCTGCGCGAAGGTCGCAACCGTCAAGTCCGCAAAATGACTGCTGCGGCCGGCTTTCCGACCCTCCGACTCCTCCGCGTCGCCATTGGCCAGTTCCAACTCCCCCCAAACCTCGCCGCTGGTCAGTGGCGCCGACTCACGGAAAACGAGCGCCACTCCGTCTTTACCCGATAAGATTGGGCGCCGGCGGCGGCCGACCGCTCAACCCCCTTCCTGCGCTTCGTTTGCTCCTCTCCCTTGTGGCCGAAGGCCTCGCCACTCCGCCCGGTCAGAGCGGAAAACTCGACGTCAAAGCTTTCCTCGCCCCGCGCCCACCGGACCGAAGTTGCTCCCACCAACCGAGTCCCGCACCCGCGACTCAGCCAACCTTGGAGGCTTCGCCGTCGAATGGCCCATCGGCCTGCCTCTGGTCCGAATTCATGAGACAGTCCTGAGCAATTCCATCTACGTCTTTGCTGAAGGCTGCCCGCTGCAACTCGCCGCTCCGCGGCGGTTCACTTCCCCTGGCACTCCGCACACCAGGCCGTGGTCCGACCCCCGATCGTCGCACGCTCGAGCGTTGCTCCGTCCCGCGGACACTTCCCGCCGCGCCGCCAACGGTGTCGGAAGAGCCAAGAGGACGGGGGACGTCCATAGTTTGAACCG
>CAMBSX010000118.1 GCA_945870655.1 Chthoniobacter flavus
GGGCCGCGATGATCTGGTCCGACTGGTTGTCAAGGTGCGCCAGTTTGTTCACCACATAGGAATTGATCGCGCCGGTGAGCACGAGGTGACGGGGACTCAAGTGGATATGCATACAGCCTCAATAAACCATCCCCCGGCCCCGCGGCCAACCCGAATCAGTCAGGTCTCCACCCCAGCCTCGGCCAAAACGACCAGTGCCGCGGCGCGGAATTTTTCTTTGTTGCGCCTCCCCTTGATTAAAAGCAGCGCATTGTCCCGGATTGTCCGGGCCGATTCCGGATCTTTATAAACGCGAAGCCAGATTTCCATCATGCGCAAATGCGGGGCAATTTCTTCCGGGTGCTCCGCGGCCAAGGCCGCATAGGCCTCCAAGGCTCCAGGATAATCCTCTGCCGTCATACGCCCTTCCGGGATGCTGTACATCGGTTGCGGGCGCGAATGGCGGGCACCAGGCATGAATAGCCCCGCGGCCCAGTCGCCGAAGATACCGGCCAGTGGCTTGGCCAGAAAAATCGCGGCGACGATGAGTACCGCGTGGGCGGCCAAAATCATGGGTATCCCGTCGGCCGGCCCTTGCTCCTGACCCCTTGCACCGAGCCACCACCACGCGGCGGCGCAAAACGCCAACCCCACGGTCCGCAGGATCATGCCAGTCATGATTGGCAATCTGCCATGCCAGACGGTGGGCGGCAAAATATTCCATTTGCATCAGAGCCCCGCTTTTGGTCCGGTGGGCGGCCACATGCGTATCCGTGCTTTTCAAGGACTCATCCCACGAGCCGATCTTGCGGCGGGACTGGCTTCACCTCCTTATGATGTGCTCGACACGGCGGAGGCGCGCCAAATCATCGCCACCCAACCGCACAGTTTTCTCCGGGTCGTGCGGTCCGAAGCCACCTTGCCGGAGGGCGTGAACCCCTACGGCCAGGACGTCTACGAGCAGGCGCGGCGCAATTTCGGGCAGTTGCAAAAAGACGGCGAGTTGATGCGCGAAAACGCACCGCAGATTTACCTTTACCGGCAAATCATGAACGGCCATGCCCAGACCGGTATCACCGCAGTCTGCCATGCCGGTGATTACGCGGCGGGCTTGATCAAGAAACACGAGAAGACACGGCCGGACAAGGAGGATGACCGGGTGCGGCTCAACACGACACTCTCCGCCCATATCGAGCCGGTGTTTCTCGCTTTCGAGTCGACCCCGGAAATAGCCGCGCTGATGCAAGCGGCGGCGGAAGGGGCCCCGCTTTTCGATTTCACCGCGCCCGACGGCGTACAACACACCCTCTGGCGCATGCCCGATACAGCGGCGGTCACCGCGGCGTTCGCGTCGGTCCCGCATTCCTACATCGCCGACGGACACCACCGCTCGGCCGGCGCGGCACGGGTCGGCGTGGCCAAGAGTGAGGCCAATCCGCACCACAACGGCGAAGAAGACTACAACTGGTTCCCGGCCGTGATGTTCCCCCAGGAGCAGCTGCAAATCCTGCCTTACAACCGCCTGATCACCGACTTCAACGGGCTCCATCCCGAGGAATTCCTCGTCCGGGTGGGTCACGCTTGCCGCTTGTCACCCTCGGCGGCACCGGTGCCGGCCAGCCCCGGTCACGTTTCGATGTATCTTGGCGGCCATTGGCTCGGCTTGGCCTTCGATCTTCCGGCCGGTGCCGATCCGGTCTCTCGTCTTGATGTCAGCCTGCTGCAGGACACCATCCTTGCTCCTATCCTCGGCATCGAAGATCCCCGCACGAGCAAGAGGATCGATTTCGTCGGAGGAATCCGCGGCACGGATTATTTGCGGGCGCAAGTCGACGCCAAGCGCGCGGCCGTCGCTTTCTCCCTGCACCCTGTGACCATGCGGCAACTGATGGACATCGCCGACGCCGGCCAAATCATGCCGCCCAAAAGCACATGGTTCGAGCCGAAGCTTCGCTCCGGGCTCTTCATCCACACGTTCTAACAGGCCGGACGGACGTTCCAGAAACTAACGCAGTCGGCCATAGGCGACGAGCTTGCCCTTCTTTTTGAAGAGTCCGAAAAATCCGCCGTGGCCGCCGTAGACGACACGAGGCTGCAGTTGGTAAACCCCGACCCCGCGCGAGGTTTGTGAACCGGCCATGAGCAGTTCGCCGCGTTCGCCGCGTCCGAGGTAGACCATGACGTGAGTGACGGGGGGTTTGCGCCGCGGCTTATAGGTGTGCTCCCAGAAAAGCAGGTCACCCGGCTGGAGTCGCTTGGCCCACCACCCGGTGTCCGGCACGCCGCCGAAAAGTCCGCCCACCCGCTTCAACTTTCCTCGTGAACGCACGTAATCGTATTGCTCTGAGGCCGTGCGCGGCAGTTCAACCCCGCGCGTTTGCCGCAGCAGATAACGGGTGGTGTTTGAACAATCCATGGTCCAAGCCGATGTTTCCCCGGGCGGGACAAACGCGCCGCCATAGCCGATCCCCTGTTCCTTAAGAGCAAAAGCCTCGGTGGCCAGACTCTGGTCGGCCCGGATCCCCGCGGCCGACAACAGCAGCAGGATTAGGGCGGGAAACGGGCAGCGGGACATCAGCTTTTCTATACGAGCGGACGGACGATTTGTCGACCGGACCGCGAATCGCCTTCGCGGCAGGGGCCCTCTTGTGCTAAAGGTCCCTGCCGATGTCGAAAAAGACGTGTCCTTCCGTCAGAGCCGCCGGCCTCGCTTTTATCCTGACCGTCACAGGTTGCGAAACCATCCCCCTCGAGCCGTCGCCCAATTTCGTTGGTAACATGGTAGTCGGCACCGAGTACGCCCAATTTTTCCGGCTCGGTCCGCAACAGGCCGGGGGTGCCGACCTCAGCCTGCGCAGCGGGAAGCTTGTTATGCTGCAGCGCAAAGAATTCGGCTACAGTCGCGTGCAGTTGGAAGACGGCCAGGTCGGGTACATGGCCAATGAAGACTTGCAACCGGCACCACCCGAGCCACCTCGAAAACGCGGACTCCGGGCGGCTGCCGCCGATGGGAGATCCCGGAGTGGTGGTCCCAAACGTGTTCAAAGTCGGGCACAAGCCTACGACGAAGAAACCTTCAACGACATCGCCCTGCCCGATCCCAATCTGGATATCATGCCCGAAGACGTGCCGCTTGAGCCGCTGCCCGAGCTTATTCCCGCCCCGGTGGACGAGCCGGCGCGCGTACCGATCAAGATTTCCCTGCCCGATACGGCACCGTCTGCCCCGGCGCTCGAGAACCTGCCTGCTCCCGTAGAGACCGCCCCGCCCGTCTCGACCTCGATGTGAATCTTTCCGGACCGCCTTATTCGAGGGCCTTTTTGACGAACGCCTCCTCCTCCTCCACCATACGCGTCCAGTTGGCCCGGTAGTCCGGATCGTAGCGCTGGTCCATCAAGTCGACCAAAGCCCGCCGCCGGGTGATCAGCTCGCGCAACACCGGGCCCATTTCCTCGTGGGTCTCGCGAAGCACACGGAGGGCTGCCGCTTCGCGATCCCAGAGGCCCCCGAACGACCCCGAAAATTCCACCGCCGAGTGCGGCTCGTCGCGCTCGCTGGGATGATAAATATCCTCCGGTGATGGTCGTCCCCCGAGCAGGCGGGGTGCAATATGAATATTAGCCATGATACCTTCACGGTATTTTTGCCGTGCCCCTTGGTCGTCCCCTTCGAGACAAAGGGTGAGGCCCCAGGCGAAACTCAACCAGGCGTGCGGCATATCTCCCGGATAACGCACGGCGTAATGCCGGAAAAACAAAGATGCCTCCTCGTTTTCGCCGGCCAACAGGAGAAGAAGCGGGAGATAAAACCGAGCACCCGTGTGGTCGTCCGGATCGGTCTCCAAAAGTTGCTGGCCTATTTCGGCCGCCTCCGCGGCATGACCGAGGTGCCACTGGCAAAGCATCGCGCCAAAGAGCGACCGCAGCAAAGGCCGCGTCGTCCGATCCGTCCACCACCGGACCGCACGGCGCCGGAGCATGGGGCGCTCGATTTCCTTGATCTGCGCGAAGAGACCCAAACTCTTCTCGTACCGTCCGGCCTGAAATTCCATCTCCGCGAGTTCGACCAGCGCCGCAGTGCAGGCGGGATCGATTTCGGCTGCTTTTTCCAGAGTGGAGCGCCGTTTGCCCGGCGACCGCAGGCGGGGCACATTACGGAGCAGACCTTCGGCCAACGCCGACTTCGGCAGGGTGGGCATACGGGGGCTGTCTCTGGGCAAACCAGCCAACTCGGACTGCAGCCTTGCTTCGTGCGGGGGAGGATTGACCAACTTCACTTTTGTTTTCCAGTCCCGTCCGAAATATTTCCATTCCTCCAGAACCCACTCCGGAGCCTTCCAGACGAGTAATTGGTCCGGAACACCGAGATCGTCGAAGTGATGGGCCACCCATTCTTCCGCTTCCACCTGATCCAGTTCGTGGAAGATGGCCGGCGGGGCGAGGGGCTCAAAGGAGGGGCCAACCAGCAAAAGAATGGTCGGTAGGTAAAAATCCTCCTCAACCGGCAACGGCTCGGGCAAATCCACCCAGCACAAAGACCAGATCGACGGGGTGTTTTTCAGCGGTTGAATCATGCCGCGACACGCTCCCGGGCCGGTACACCCCATTCCACCGCGACGCGACGCTTGCGTCCCAACCGGTCATGGTAAAAGACCTCGCCGTGGGACATGCCGTATTCGTGGACCATGCGCGTCACCTTCACGTCAAAACAGCAATAGCGGGCCACCTCAAGTTTGCGGCCCTGCCGCCACCACTTGATGGCGTCGAGTCCATCTGCTGTCTTCCCGCAACCCAGCGTCGATTGGGAGACAGCATCCAACCCGATGCGGTGTCCGATTTTTTCCTCCAGCGAAACCATCAGGTCGAGTGTCGGAACGCTGTGCGCCAGATCGATCACCGTGTACCCCATTAGCACCTCGTAATCGAAATTGATCAGATTGAACCCGACGACAAGATCCGCACGCTGCAATTGCCCGACCAATTCGTGCACCTGTTCCTCCCCGTAGACCGCATATTTTCCCGTGCCCGAACTGTAGGTGGCGCCCACCGTCATGCCCATGGCCGCTTTTTTGTCCCAACCCCCCGCATCGTTGGCCGTCCGCTGCGTCTCGAGGTCAAAATAAACGATATCCGCCATGACCTTCTTTTCTATCCGCATGGCAGTCCCGGCACAAGACCCACCCCTTCGCTCAAGTCGCAAGCTTATCCTTCGTGGCCCCCCTTCCCGCTTGAGCCCGTGCCCCGGGTGCGCTTTATTGCCTCTCCACCAAGCACCCGTAGCTCAACCGGATAGAGCGCTGGCCTCCGAAGCCAGAGGTTGTGGGTTCGACCCCCGCCGGGTGCATGCTGACGAATCATCGGCTGCAGGCAAGACGCGGTAGGGATGTTCCACGTAAGGGCGGTCCCAGCCCTCCGGGTTGTCTTCGGCTGATCCGGTTGGTTCGTCGGGCATCACCATGACGAGCACACGATGTTTGCGGTCAAGATGGACCGGTTGGTTGAAACGCACCGAACCTTTTTCGTCGATCTCCGCCTCGAGGGTTTGGATCATAGACGAAAAGTAACTAGGCTGGGTGGCTTGTCAAACGATGTTGCCGCTGGACGAAGGTGTCATAGGGATTGCTTTCTTGCCGGCACACTGGCAACTTTTGTTTCTTTCCATGAAGAACAAAATTGTCGAGTTGCCGGATCGCCGCTACGGCGCGAATCATCATATTTGGGACAACAACGGAACTTGGTGGTGCCACCTGAGTCTCGAGCGCCGCA
>CAMBSX010000119.1 GCA_945870655.1 Chthoniobacter flavus
GATACCGAGCGCCGGTTGCGCGCGGCCGGTCTGCAAGCCGGCTTTGTCGTCGATTGCAGCCATGCCAATTCGGCGAAAAATCCGCGCCGTCAGGCGGTGGTCTGGCGGAATGTTTTGGCCCAGCGCCATCGTGGCCGCGCGTCCATCATCGGTGCGATGCTCGAAAGTTACCTCGAAGAGGGCAATCAGGCGGTCTGCGCCGACTCCCGCCAATTGCGCTATGGGGTTTCGGTGACCGACGGCTGCATCGGCTGGGCCGCCACGGAAAAGCTGCTCCGCGCCGCGGCACGGAGCGAAAGCCAAGGTGGCCATGGCCAGCGGGCAGCGGCGCGATGAATCTGGTGGACACGCCGGTTGGCCAGGCGGCGTGGGCGGCTTTGGATTTCGAGAGTTCCGGCGCGGCTCCCGGCCGGAGTGATGAACCGGTACAAGTGGGCATGGCGGTCTGGCGCGCTGCCGGCTGGTCGGACTTTTTCCGCAGCTATGTTCATTCGCCGGCGCGCATCACTTCTGCGGCACGGTCCGTGCACGGCATCCGTGACCATGATGTGCACAATGCTCCGCCCATGGCCCTCCTCTGGCCCGAATTCAAGGCGCGTCTCGGCGGGGCCGTGGTCGTGGCGCACGGAGCGGGGACGGAAAAACGGTTCCTGCGCGCCTTTCCGCTGCACGGTTTCGGTCCTTGGTTGGATACTTTGTCCTTATCCCGGGCCGTGCTGCCCGATTTGCCGGGGCATTCTCTGGGTGAGGTGACCGTCGCCCTCGGTGGCGAGGATGAAGTGCGCGCCCTCTGCCCTGCGCTCGATTGGCACGACGCGCTCTTTGATGCGGTGGCTTGTCTTGTCATCCTGCGTCGCATCATTGGGCAAGGTGGTCTGAGCGCTGGCACAGTGGGGGATCTGCTTGTCCCGGATGCCTCCGCTTACCACCGGCGCCGGGCAATGTTGCGTACCGTGCGGTCGGCGGGATGGAGTGACTGAATTTTTGTGCTTTGCCTCCCGGAGCGGATTCCCCTTAGGTCTCCCATCCCCCATGGAATGTCACTTGTACCTCTCGCTTATCCCCGAGGCCCTCATCCTGTCGCAGTTGCCGCCCGACAAGTTCGGCGCCTACTTGGCCACCGGTTCCAAGCGCCAGATCGAAGGCCCGGCCGTGTTTCTCGAGGTGGACCAATCAGCCGACCTCTCCGGCTTTCGCATGGACGAGGCGCGAGCGCGCTGCGTGCTTCACCGCGACGGATCCCCGCGGAAGTCGGTCTACATGGCGGTTTTCAACGTGTTGCCTCGCGTTCCGCTCGAAGCATTGCGCAGGGCTTACCTGACCACACCGTCGGGCCTCACGCTTGGTCTCGACCCGGCACCGTGGAGCGGTGACGGCCATGACCGCTTCTTTCTCTACCAGGAACTTGGTCCGGTCTATCCCCGCGTGGCCAGCAGTCTCGGCCCGAACGGGTTCTGCGACTTGGTCACCTCGCCGGACAAACTTGTCTCCCTGCCCCGCCTGGCCTTCATCGATCTGAAGCTGGGCAGCCTGGCCACCGACACGGACATCCAGCTCGACGGAAGTGTTCCTTACCAAAATGTCGAGCACCTGCGGGAATGCCTCCGCGCCCTGCGCGACCATCCCGCGCGCATGACCAAAATCGTCTACCGCGGGATGCGTCCCGATATTCTCTTTTCCATGGTGCGCAGCGGCTTGTTCGTCGGCGACACCCATGGCCTGCGCTTTTTTCCCATCCCGACCGAGGATTCGCTCGAGGCGGACCACAGCCTGTGGTGGCATTCGGCCCGGGCAGTGAAGGGATACTAGAGGCAGCCGGCACTTTGAACTTATGGAAAACCTGCATTTTTTAGTCCCTCTCTTCGGTTTGGCCGGATTGGCCATTGCTTTCATCACTTACCGTCGCATCGTCCTGGAGCCGGGAGGGGAAGGGCGGGTGGCAGAAATTGCCGGTCAGATCCATGACGGCGCCATGGTCTTCATGCGCCGCGAACTTCTGCTCATCGGCGCGTTCGCCGTGGTGGTCGGAGGACTGCTCACGCTGAAGGACCCTTGGGAGGCGCTGGCCTTCTTCTTGGGCGCGGCGGCCTCCTCTGGCGCCGGCTACATCGGGATGTATTCGGCGACCAATGTGAACGTCCGCACCGCTCTGGCCGCACACCACAAAGGCGCCGGGGCTGCCTTGACCACGGCTTTCTTCGGCGGATCGATCATGGGGCTTACCGTGGCTTCGATGGGCCTGCTCGGGGTGGGTACCCTTTTCATCTTCTTCGGCAGCTCGGAGAAGGATGTCCACGTCATCCACGGCTTCGCGATGGGAGCCTCGCTCGTCGCCATCTTTTACCGCATCGGCGGCGGAATTTTCACCAAAGCGGCGGACGTCGGCGCCGACCTGGTCGGCAAAGTCGAAGCAGGCATCCCCGAGGACGACCCGCGCAATCCGGGGGTCATTGCCGACAATGTGGG
Source organism: Chthoniobacter flavus (assembly GCA_945870655.1). Classification (GTDB taxonomy): domain Bacteria; phylum Verrucomicrobiota; class Verrucomicrobiia; order Chthoniobacterales; family JACTMZ01; genus JACTMZ01. The sequence continues at coordinate 2,467 of CAMBSX010000119.1, forward strand.
CGACAACGTGGGTGACGTGGCCGGCATGGGGGCCGACCTTTTTGAATCTTACTGCAATGCCATGATCGCCTCGATGGCCATTGCCGCCACATTGACCATCGCCCAGTGGGAACTTCTCGCGGCGGACCGCGGAAACCTTATGTTCCTGCCACTCGCTCTGGCCTCTACAGGTCTGATTTGTTCGCTAGCCGGGATCGGTTTGGTCAAAATTTCAGCCCATCGTGAACCGGCTCGTGCCCTGCGCACCGGCACGGTCGGGGCAGCGGTCCTTTTTGTCCTGCTCGCCGCAGCGGTGATCAGTTGGCTCGCGGTCGATCTCAAGGTCTGGTTCTGTGTGATTATGGGCTCGGTTGGCGGTATCGCCATCGGGCTTTCCACCGAGTACTACACTGGTGGCGCGCCGATGAAGTCCATTTCCAAGGCGGCCTTGACCGGCGTGGCCACCGTGATGATCCGCGGCCTCGCCGTCGGGATGTTCTCCGTGGTCATCCCGCTGGCTGTGGTGGCGTTCGTTATTCTCGGTGCCAGCCATTTTGCCGGCCTTTACGGGGTCGGTATCGCCGCGGTCGGCATGCTCGCGACCATCGGAATCACCATGAGCATTGATGCTTACGGACCGATCGCGGACAACGCGGGCGGTATTGCCGAGATGGCGGGAATGGGCAAGGAGACCCGGGCGATTACCGACACCCTCGACGAAGTGGGCAATACCACGGCCGCCATCGGCAAGGGCTTCGCCATCGGCGCGGCGGCCTTCGCCGCCTTGGCCATCATTGCCGCATTCATCAACGTGGTGAAGATCAACAACCCCAGTTTCCAGTTGCTTATTTCCGATCCGCGGGTCCTGACCGGACTTTTCATCGGTGGTTTCATTCCGTTTTTGGTCAGTGCTCTCTCCATGACCGCGGTGGGTGAGGCCGCTCAGGAAATGATCGAGGAAATCCGGCGTCAATTCCGCGAGATTCCCGGGTTGCTCGAGGGAACGGGCAAGCCCGACCCGGCCTCCTGCATACGGATCGCGACGGATGCCGCGATCAAGCGCATGATCCTCCCGGCCAGCGTGGCGGTGGGTAGTCCCGCCGTGATCGGGTTCGGCCTCGGTGCCACCACCTTGGGCGGCGCTCTGATCGGGGCGCTCCTCAGCGCCGTGCTCCTCGCCCTCTTTATGGCCAACTCGGGCGGAGCGTGGGACAACGCCAAAAAATTCATCGAGCACGGGCACTACGGCGGCAAAAATTCGGACGCCCACAAAGCCTGTGTGGTCGGTGATACGGTCGGCGATCCTCTCAAAGACACCTCCGGCCCGTCGATGAACATCCTGATCAATGTGATGTCGATCGTCAGCCTGGTCATCGCGCCCCTGCTCAAGTAGTCCACACGCGGGTCCTTCGCCGCCCAGCGGTGTCCGACGTGCGGTGTCTTACAGGCGGCAGGGCTTGAGCGTGTTCAGCGTGGTTTGCACTTCACGCACGACGTTGCCTTCAAGGTCGCGAATTTCTAATCTCACCGCCGGATCTTCCGCCGCCCAGTCGATCTCGATCCATCCGAAATTCGGTTCGTTGTAGACCCGGTCCCCGGCCGCGCGGTAACGGTTCGGTTCGTCGGGGAGGCCGGTCTGGTTCAACCCGCTCGAGGTGATGTCATAAAGCGGATAAAAAGGCCCACCCTCCGTCTCCGGGGGCAGCATCGAGATATCGGAACTGTGGCGGTCGCCGCTTAGGATAACCACATCGGTCGCGTGGTCACGAATGAGCTCGAGGAGGCGCTTCCGTTCGCGAGGGAGATTGCCCCATTTTTCCCATCCGTGATCCAAGGCGAGCACCTGGATTCCGCTGACCAGAAGGCGGAGTTCGGCCGGTTTCTTCAATTCGTCGACCAGCCACTTCCACTGTTCCTCGCCGAGCATGGTGCTTTTGCTTTCTGCGTCTGGGAGGTATGGACCCACCGGCCTGCCCGCCTCGGCCCGGGCAACCGCCAGTTCCTCCTTGGACATTGCGAGCAACGGGCCGCGGAACCATCGCGTATCGAGCAAAATGACCTGCACGCGTTTACCCTCGGGACCAAAAACCTTGCTGTCATAAACTCCTCCGCGCTGCCGCAGTGGGGAGTCTTCCGGTGTGGCGAAAAATTCCATGAAGGCTTCCTTCGCGGCTCCTTGGCCTTCGAATTCCGCACCGGCATCGTTTTTCCCGTAATCATGATCATCCCAAGTGCCGATGATCGGCGTGGCGGCCCGCAGCGTGGCAAACCCCGGAATTTGCGACAACTTTTCGTAGCTCTCCCGCAGCTTTGCTGGATCTGCGGTGTCGGCGTAAACGTTGTCACCGGTGAAGATGAACAGTTGGGGTTGCAGTCTTTGGATTGCATCCCAAATGGGCTGCGGACGCTTTTCGTTGGCGCAAGATCCGAAGGCGATGCGGGAAAGCGGTTCCTCTGCGTCCGCCACAAGGGGGGAACACAGCAGCGCAGCGCAGAACAGGGGACGCAGTGTCATGAGAGTTGACGGTCTACATACCCGCTTTCCCGGTCGAAACGCAATGGCGTCTTCCGGCCTTGCTACCAAATGGAGCAGACGTTATTAGAACCTTATGCAAGATTCCGTGGTTAAAGGCGCCATTCGTGGTCTGGTCATCGGGCACCTTGCGCTCGGCACGGCCGGAGCCATTGGGGTGACGCTCTTCATTCTTTTGGCCTACACCCAGGCTTACCCGCTGGTGGTCATTTTTCCGGTGGTGGCTCTGGCCTTGGTCACGATCGGTGCACTTTACCTGCTGCGGGTGGATGCGAGCCGCCGTAAACGCTGAAGCGAGTCTCGCGGCGCGTCATGAGCGGCGAGCGCGCGCCTACCCGTATCGGCCTCGCCGGGTGGAGCGAGGCGGTCAGCCGGTACCGGGCAAACTTCTCGTGCTGCGGGGCGCTTGCCCCGCATGCCTCCGCCCTCGCCAAGTACGCCACCGCGTACGACTTTGTGGAAGTCAACGCCAGCTTCTACCGTCAATTCCGTCCCGCCACCTACGAAAAGTGGGCTTCGGAGGTGCCAGCCGGATTCTGTTTTTCAGTCAAGATGCACCGGCTCATCACGCACTACACCCGGCTGAAGAACGCCGCCCTGCTCGGGCCGTTTTTCGACTCCATCGGCGGGTTGGGGGACAAGCTCGGGGTGGTCCTGATCCAGCTGCCTCCTTCGCTGGCCTTCGAGGACTCCATCGCAACTTCTTTTTTCCGTGCGTTCCGGGAGCATTATGA
>CAMBSX010000120.1 GCA_945870655.1 Chthoniobacter flavus
AAATCGACTCCGCCCATGTCGACGACCAGGGCTTTGCTCGTTTCGTCCCCGGCAACTTCCATCGCCGCGGCGTGCAGGGCATCGGCGCTGGCCTGATTGAGACGGCCGGTCAGGACCAATACGGGGATGCCATCTTCGCTGCGCCGGACGATTTCCATCAGGAGGCCTTGGCGGCGGTGACGGCTGCTTCCCTCGAGTCATGAACCGCATAAGCGGTCATGAACTGCGCGATTTCAAAAAGCTCCTTCACTTGCGGCTGGAAACTGCACACCGAGAGGCTGCCGCCGTCGCGCCCCATGCGGCGTCCGGCGAGAAAGAATTCACGGAAGCCGGCACTGCTCACGTATTCGAGGTCGGCCAAGTCAATGACCAGGTGCTTGGCTTGGGTCCGGTCGAGTTCGGCGTTAAGGGCGGTTTTGAAATCGTTGTAGGTGACCGTGTCGATGCGGCCGGAGGGGCAAGCGACAAGGACGTTGCCGTCGGTAAGGAAGGAGCATTGCATAGGGGGAAAGATGCCCCTCCGCACCGAAGCCCGGCAAGAAATTTCCGCTTGGGCCGTTGCGGCGTTGCCGATCGGGCGGCGGGCGGGTTATGGATGGGATGGCAATTATGCGGCGTCTCCTCGGACTCAACACTTTGGCGGGCAAGCTCACCCTGTGGACTGCTCTGGCCGCGGGCGCCATTATGTCCGTGCTCATCCTTTTCGCCTACCGCTCGGCGCGGGCCGAGCTGATCGAAAGCACCAAGCAAAGCGCCTTGGCCGAGGTCGGGGTCCATGCGGTTGAAATCGACGCGATGGTCGGGCGGGTCGAGTCCCTCGTCACCACCATGGCGGCCGTGCAGGGGTTGCGCGGCCCGGACCCGGACCCGGATGTCATGCTCGAGCTGCGCCGGATCATGGACAGCTTTCCGGCCAACGAAGTGTTCGGGGCCTATTACACTTTCGACAACGCGGATTTCCGCGACCCGATGTCCATGCCGTGGATCGACCGCAATTCTTACCCCGACGCCACGATCAACAAGAACGACTTCCACATCGACCAACCGTCGACCCTCTGGTACTGGGGCCCGAAGAAATCCGGCCAACTGACCATCAGTGAACCGTATTTCGACGGCGGCGGTTCGGACGTGACCATGCTCAGCGTCAATGCCCCGGTCTTTGGTCCGGAGGGGCAGTTCTATGGGATTTCGGGCGTTGATATCTCCCTGGACGACATGCAGGAGTTGATCAAGAAGGTCGACATTGCCATGGCTGGAGAAACGGCCGGGCACGAGTCGGACTTTGCCTACTTGGCCAGCCCGGCGGGAAAGATCATCGCGCACCCCGATGGCAGCCTGATGATTGGCGAGGGAAATCCGGGGGCGAATATTTCACAACTTCCGGCCGGGGCATCCATTCAGGCGGCGCCATCCGGCCAAGCGACCTACCGCGGACCGGACGGAGCCGAACGCATTGTCTATTGGGTTACCGCACCGCTGTCCGGCTGGAAGGTAGTGCTCGATGTGCCCTATACCACCCTGCTTATTCCGGTGCGCGCCTTGGCTTGGCGGCTCGGCACGGTGGGCGGAATCGGCCTGCTTGTCCTCCTCGGGGCGGTCGGCCTCATTGCCCACCGCGTGGCGGGTCCGCTCCGGCATCTCACCGTTGCGGCGGCGGAACTGGAGGAGGGGCAAATGACCGCAGGGAAGCTCATGCCCTTGCTGCAACGCGGCGATGAAGTGGGCGATCTCGGGCGGGCCTTCACCCGCATGGCCGACGAAATCCGAAAACGCGAAGAGAGCCTCGAAGCGTGGAATACCAATCTGGAAAAGACGGTGTCCGACCGCACTGCGGAGTTGAAGCACGCGGTCGAGGATGCGGAAGAGGCGCGCGCCTTGGCGCAGGAGGCGAGCAAAACCAAAAGTGCTTTCCTGGCCAACATGAGCCATGAATTGCGCACGCCGATGAATGCGATCATCGGCTACGGCGAAATGCTGCTCGAGGAAGCGGAGGACACGGGAGACAAATGGATGGAGTCCGACCTGAAGAAGATCCTTTCCTCGGCCAAGCACCTGCTTCAGTTGATCAATGATATTCTTGATCTTTCGAAAATCGAGGCGGGGCGGATGACCGTCTACCTCGAGCCGGTCGACATCGTGCAGGCCGCCCGCGATGTGTCCGCCACGATCGAGCCGCTCGTGGCCAAGAATGCGAACACCTTCGAGCTTCGCTGCCCCGAAGACATTGGCGCGATGCGCACCGACCTGACCAAATTGCGGCAGACCCTTTTCAACCTCCTGAGCAATGCCTGCAAGTTCACCGAGAACGGGCGCATACGATTGGAGATCACGCGCCGGGCCGACCATTTGGTGTCCTTCGCGGTGAGCGACAGTGGCATTGGGATGACACCCGGGCAAAAGGACAAACTTTTCGGCGAGTTCGTCCAGGCCGACGCCTCGACCACGCGCAAATACGGTGGCACCGGGCTCGGGTTGGCCATCAGCCGCAAGTTCTGCCGGTTGCTCGGTGGCGATATCACGGTCGAAAGTGAGCCCGGCCGCGGCAGCACCTTCACCGCCCTTCTCCCGGTGGAAGGGAAAGAACCGGCGCCCGAACCGGAAGAGGCACCCGCAGCGGCCGCGGCCAAAACCGAAGAGGCCCTGACGGTGGGTGCGCGCGGCACATTGCTCGTCATCGATGACGATCCGAGTTCACGCGACCTCCTCAAACGCATGCTGGAAAAAGAAGGATACGGCGTCCTCACCGCCGCGGGAGGGGCCGAGGGAGTGAGTCTGGCCCGCGAGCGACGTCCGGATCTCATCACGCTCGATGTCATGATGCCGAGCATGGATGGATGGGCCGTGCTCTCTGCTTTGAAGGGCGATGGGGCGACAGCGGATATTCCGGTCGTGATGATGACCATGGTCGAGGACAAGCCGATGGGCTTTGCCCTCGGTGCCTCGGATTATCTGACCAAACCGATCGACAAGGCGCGGGTGCTCGGCACCGTGGCGCGTCGGATCGGGAGCCGCAGCGAAGATGTGCTCGTGGTCGAAGATGACCCGATGGCTGCGGATATCGTGCGGCGCACCCTCGAGGCGGACGGCCGCCCTTCGCGCCATGCCCGCAACGGTCTCGAGGCCCTACGCCTGGTGCATGAGTCGCGTCCCGCGCTCATCGTCCTCGATTTGATGATGCCGGAGATGGATGGCTTTGCCTTCCTTGACGCCCTGCGTGCGGAGGGGCCGGACTTTGCTGCTATTCCCATTGTGGTACTGACGGCCAAAGATCTCACCTTGGAGGAGCGCGGATTATTGTCCGGACGCGTGCAAGAGACCTTGCGCAAGGGGGCGGGGCAGCGCGAGAATCTGCTCGAAACAATCCGCCGCAATCTCAATCCAAACTGATCCCCATGCCGAAAATTCTCATCGTCGAAGACAACGAAATGAACCGCGATATGCTCTCGCGCCGTCTGGAGCGGCGAGGTTTTGCCATTGTCATGGCCATGGACGGCCAGCAAGGCGTGGAGATGACGCGGAGCGAAAAGCCCGACCTTATCCTCATGGACATGAGTCTGCCGGTCATGGACGGCTGGGCGGCCACGCAGGCGATCAAGGCGGACCCCGAGTTGTCGAAGATCCCGGTCATAGCCCTGACCGCGCACGCCATGGCGGGCGACCGGGAAAAGGCGATGGCCGCGGGTTGCGACGACTACGATACCAAGCCGATCGAATTACCGCGCTTGCTCGAAAAAATCGGCAAGTTTCTGCCCGATGTCTGATCCCGCGGCATCCGGCGAGGAAGCCGTGGCCGCTTTGCGCCACGATTTGCGCACGCCGCTCAACCAGATTATCGGGTATTCCGAACTGGTCGCGGAGGATCTCGAGGGTGATGGGCATGCGCGGACGCGGCAAGATCTGGAAAAGATCGGGCGGGCGGCCCGCGGTTTGGCCGACTTGATCACGCGGGAGATCCAGCCTGGGCGGATAGCCTTGGTGGGGGAGCGGGCCGAAAACGCCAATGGAGAGTCCGCCAGAGCAGCGAACGACCACGGCGTTATTCCCGCCGCCGAACCGGTGGAAGCTGTCGCGCTGGCCGCCGAGACGGCGAAAATTCTCATCGTCGACGATCAGGAGGAAAATTGCACGGTGCTGCAGCGCCGGTTGGAAAAGGAAGGCCACACCTGCGTGGCGGTTTATGACGGGACCACGGCCTTGGAGCGGCTGTCTGCCGAGGATTTCGATCTTGTCCTGCTCGACATCATGATGCCCGGGATTGACGGACGCGAGGTCCTGCGCCGGATCAAGACGGACGAAAAACTCCGCCATGTGCCGGTCATCATGATTTCCGCGCTCGATCAGATCGAAAGTGTGGTCGCGTGCATCGAGCAGGGGGCGGAGGATTATTTGCCCAAACCGTTCAATCCCGTGCTCCTGCGGGCGCGGATCGGATCCTCGCTCGACCGCAAACGCCTGCGCGATGCCGAACAGGCCGCCTTCGCCGCGTTGCAAGAAAGCCAGAAAAAGCTCGCGGCGGAACTCTCCGAGGCGGCGGCTTACGTGCAGAGCGTGCTGCCTGCGCCGATCAAGGACGGCCCGGTCAGCGCCTCATGGCAATTCTTGCCGTCTTCCTCCCTCGGAGGTGATGCCTTCGGCTACGGACCCGAAAAGGACGGCAAGTTCGGCATCTGTCTCCTCGACGTCTGCGGACACGGGGTCGGTGCCGCGTTGCTCTCGATCAGTGTGCTCAATGTCATCCGGGCCGAATCCTTGCCCGGAGTGAATTTTTCCGATCCGGGCGAGGTGCTCACCGGGCTGAACAACGCGTTTCCCATGGAGAAACACGGCGAGATGTTCTTCACCGCGTGGTGCGGCATTTACGATCCGTCCACGCGGCGCATGCGCTTCGGGGGCGGGGGCCATCCGCCGTCCATTCTCGTGCGGGCCGACGGCACCACGGATATCCTTGCGGCCAAGGGACCGGTCATTGGCGCCATGCCGGGAATGAAGTTCGCCTCCGCCGAAGCGGTCATCCCGCCGGCCGCGCGGCTTTTCGTGTTTAGCGACGGGGCTTACGAGATCGTGCGGCACGACGGCTCGATGATGTCGCATGATGATCTGCGGCAACTGCTGTCCCATGCGCCTCATGAGAACGCGGCGGCCTGGACCATGGAGCAGCTGCGCGCGCTCAACAGCCAACCGGTGTTTGACGACGACGTGTCGCTGGTCGAACTGTCTTTCCCGTGAAAGCCTCCGCCCAATTTCTTGCCGACCGCACCGAGCTGCAAAAGCTCGAGCCTTTCACCGCGGAATTCGCCGCAGCGGCGGGACTGGGAGACAAGGACCTTTTCGCGCTGCAAATCGTGGCCGAGGAACTGGTGACCAATGTGATCGACTATGGCGGTGTGCCGGACCGGGAGCACGCGGCCACCCTGGATTTGTCGGTGGAGGACGGCTTACTGACCATCGTCCTGACCGACCGGGGAACGGAATACAACCCGCTCCTGCGCGCGGATCCGGATGTCACTCTGCCGGCCGAGGATCGTCCCATCGGGGGACTCGGGGTCCACTTCTGCAAAAAGCTGACCGACAGCCAGGACTACCGGC
>CAMBSX010000121.1 GCA_945870655.1 Chthoniobacter flavus
ACGAGGAGCAGAGTGCTGACCCATGCGGCGACTTTGGCCCAAGAAAAGCCTCTTATCATGAGCAGGCCCCAGGCCGCGGAGAGCCCTCCGAAAGTTCCTCCCGAGATCAGTGCCGTCTTGGCGCCGGCCGGATTGGAGAGATAGCCCGCTAGCCCGCAAAGTATGAGGAAAATCCCGAACCCGAGAAACCAGCGACCGGTAGCAGTCATGAAAGTTTTTGCGCGAGAAGATCCCCCACTATGACGGGATTTGCTTTGCCCTTCGATAACTTCATCACCTGGCCCTTGAGGAAGTTGAGGGCGGCGGCTTTGCCGGATTTGAAGTCGTCCACCGATTGCGGGTTGGCCGAAATCACATCGTCGCAGAGGGCGCCGATCGCCCCGGCATCGCTCTCCTGCTTAAGTCCCTTCTCCTCCACGACGGTCGCCGCATCACGTCCGCTGGTCATCATGTCGGCGAAAACCTCCTTCGCCTGCTTGCCGTTGATTTGCCCGCCGGCCAGCAGTGCGACCAGTCCATCGAGCTGTGTAGGTTTGATCGGGCAAGCCGCGATTGCCTGGCCTGCCGCGGAAAGGGCGCTCTGCAAATCGTTGAGGACCCAATTGGCGATCTGCTTGCCGCGCGGGGAGCCCGCCGCGGCCTGCTCGAAATAAGCACCCAACTCGGGATTGCCGGCCAGCACGGCGGCATCGTATTCGCTCACCCCGAAATCCTTTTCATAGCGTGCGCGCTTCTCGGCCGGTAATTCGGGTAGCAGTTCCTTGGCGGCGCCGAGAAGTTCCTCCGTTTTCACCGGCATCAGATCAGGATCCGGGAAGTAGCGGTAGTCGTGGGCCGACTCCTTGATGCGCATGAGCTGCGTCTCGCCCGAGTCGTCATCCCAGCGCCGTGTCTCCTGCTGCAGCGATCCCCCGCCACGGAGGACCCCGCTCTGACGGTCAATCTCGTAGGCCAAAGCACGACGGACCCCGCTGATCGTGTTGAGGTTTTTCAACTCGATCTTGGTGCCCCATTTCTCCGTTCCGGCGGGACGCACGGACACATTGACGTCACACCGCATCTGTCCCTTTTCCATGTCCGCGTCCGAGACACCGGCGTATTCGAGGTGCTGTTTGAGCGAAGTCAGATAGGCAAAGGCCTCTTCGGGATTGGCGATGTCCGCCTCGGAAACAATTTCCATCAGCGGCGTGCCTGCCCGGTTGAAATCAATTCCGGAAGAATTTTCCAGGTGGAAGCTTGTGGCCACGTCTTCCTCGAGATGAATCCGGGTCAGGCGGACCACCTTGTCTTTCGTCGCGATGCTCTTTTGTGCGTCTTTTGGGTAAGCCAGATCGTGCAGCGGCACGCCGCCGCCGAGGCAGAGTGGCATGTCGTATTGCGAGATCTGGTAGTTCTTCGGCATGTCCGGATAGTAATAGCTCTTACGGTCGAACTTGCAGACCCCGGCAATTTTGCAACCGAGCATGAGTCCGGTCAGGATGGTCAGCTTGAGGGCCTCCTCGTTCATGACCGGCAGAGCACCGGGAAGCCCGAGACAAGTCGGGCAAGTATGGGTGTTGGGCGTGGCGCCGTATTCGACCGGGCAGGCACAGAACATTTTGCTCCGCGTTTTGAGCTGCACGTGGACTTCGAGTCCGATGGTGGCGATGTAGTCCTGACTCATGGCATTGGAGCTGGCGAAGGTGCCGATTCCTGCAGGGCATAGTCGAGTGCTTTTTGCAGTTCGAAGTTCCTGAAAGCCTCTTGCGTTGCGGGGTCGGAGGCCACTTCGGCCAGTTTGGGATTGGTCAGCAGGGAAAGGTAGTTCTCCCCGGCAGCCGCGCCCGCCACGGAAGGATCGCTGAAAAGTTCGGCCAGCTTTGCTTGCCCGAGGAGATCCTGGGTTCCCGGATAGGCGAAGAAGCGCGCCGTGGCCTCCGGTGACTGCGTGACCCGGAGCAAGCCGGTGATCAGTCCGTAAATATTGGCCGGAACGATATCGACTTTTTCAACCAAGCCTCCAGTGGCTCCCGCCTCAAGCGATTCTTTCACCGCGACAAGTTGCGCTTCACCCGGCGCGTCCCGCCGCACCTCGGCCACCGCACCCAAGGTGCGGAAAACGGAGATCCCTCCCCAGAGAACCAGCAGGCCGAAGATCAACCCGCACAATCCCCCGCCGGCGCCGTAAAAAAGCCGTACCAACCCGGCACTTTGCTGCGATGTCTTTTTGAAGAGCAGCGAAGAGAGCACGACCGCCGCCAAATAAAAGGCCAACGCCGCGGCGAGACCAAAAAGAAGCCGGCCCCCAGGCGGCGGCAGCGGCACGATACGGTCCGAGATCACTCCGGTCATCCAGGCAAAGATCCACCCGATACCACCCGCGACGAGCAGGGCAAACACGCTCACCCCATGTCGCACCACCCCGCGCCGCCACCCGCGCCAGATTTCGAAAAGCAAATAAAGGCCGGCCGCCAGCCAGAGCCAAGAGGAGGTGGGCATCGCGGTTTTTCGCTTGTCTTGCAGCGGCGCTCTATGAGCGCCGGTGCCCTCGTGCCGTAGTGCCCCGGCGGTCATGGACCGCCGCTACAAATTTCGCGTGGCTCATACCGCTCCCTGCGCCCGTTGCCGCAGCGCGTGATCGGCCAACACGAGCCAAACCATCGCTTCCACGATAGGCACGGCACGAGGAATGACGCAGGGGTCATGGCGTCCGCGGGCGGCCAACTCCGTGTTTTCGCCGGAGGCGGTGACGGTCTGCTGGGCACTGGCAATCGTAGCCGTTGGCTTGAAGGCCACGCGGAAGGCGATGTCCTCGCCATTGCTGATACCGCCTTGAATGCCACCAGACCGGTTGGTCAGGGTGCGGGGGCGCCCCTCACGCATCTCGAAGGCGTCGTTGTGCTCGAGTCCGGTCAGCTTGGTTCCCTCGAAACCCGAACCGATTTCAAAACCTTTGGTTGCCGGCAGGCTGAGCATGGCTTTGGCCAGATCGGCTTCCAGTTTGTCGAAAGCCGGTTCACCAAGGCCCGGCGGACATTGGCGCACCACGCACTCGACCAGACCGCCAACCGAATCGCCCTTCGAGCGCGCTTCTATGATCCGCGTGATCATTTTCTCCGCCGCGCCGGCATCCGGACAACGGACCGCATTGGCTTCGATCGCCTCGGCCGTGACGCTGGCGGGATCGACTTGCGATTCGATCTGATGCACCCGACTGACCCACGCCAGCACCTCGAGGCCGGGATGGAGCGCGTCGAGCACCTTGCGGGCCACCACACCGGCGGCAACCCGCCCGATGGTTTCGCGGGCCGAGGCGCGTCCCCCGCCCTGCCAGTTGCGGATCCCGTATTTGGCCTCATAGGTGAAATCGGCGTGCGACGGACGGAAGGCCGTCTCCATTTCGCTGTAAGCCTCGGGGCGCGCGTCCTCGTTGCGGACGAGAATGGCGATCGGCGTCCCAAGGGTTTTGCCTTGGAAAACTCCGGACAAAATCTCGCAGCGGTCGGCTTCTTTGCGCGGGGTGACGATGTCGCTCTGCCCGGGGCGTCGGCGATCAAGCTCCCTCTGGATATCGACCTCGGTCAGGTCAAGTTTCGGGAGGCAGCCGTCAATGACCACGCCGACTCCGCCGCCGTGGGATTCCCCCCACGTGGCAATACGGAAAAGTTGGCCGGTGCTGCTGGACATAAGGAAAGTCTAACCAAAAGGCAGGGCCACGGATAGCAGAGGATTAAAGAGGATATTTTTTGCGCCGGTAACACCGGCGCAAAAAGGCCCATCCAAGCTGTTTATGTTCTTCATCCGTGGCTGGTTTTATCTTCAGGGGAGTCGGGGAAACTTCGAGAAGTCGGGTTTCCGCTTTTCGATGAAGGCCTGCTTCCCTTCCTTGGCTTCTTCGCTCAGGTAGTAAAGCAAGGTGGCGTTGCCGGCCATATCGAGCAGACCGATCTGTCCGTCGCAGTCGGCATTGAGCGCGGCCTTGAGACACCGCAAAGCCATGGGCGAAAGCTCGAGGATTTCGCGGCTCCACTTGAGCGTTTCTTCCTCAAGTTGCGCAAGCGGGACGACGGTATTGACCAATCCCATGTCGAGCGCCTGCTGCGCATCGTATTGACGGCAAAGAAACCAGATTTCCCGTGCTTTTTTCTGTCCGACAATGCGCGAGAGATAACTCGAACCGAGTCCCCCGTCAAAGGACCCGACGCGCGGACCGGTCTGGCCGAAGCGAGCGTTGTCCGCCGCGATGGTCAGGTCGCAGACCACGTGAAGAACGTGTCCCCCGCCGATAGCGTAACCCGCGACCATGGCAATGACCGGTTTGGGGAGGCTGCGGATCTGCTTCTGCACATCAAGGATGTTGAGCCGGGGCACGCCATCCTCTCCGACATAGCCGCCTTCCCCGCGCACCTTCTGGTCCCCGCCGGAGCAGAAAGCCTCGTCTCCTTCCCCGGTGAGGATGACCACGCCGATCGAGGCGTCGTCGCGGCAGTGGTCGAAGGCGCTTTTCATTTCCTCGACGGTCTGGGGCCGGAATGCATTGCGGACCTCTGGGCGGTTGATCGTGATCTTGGCGATCCCGTCCTCCGTCTTTTCCAACTTCAGATCCGTGTAATCCTTGATCTTGTGCCAGACCGTTTTTGCCATGGGGGAAGGAAAGCAGAAGATGGAAGGTTTCGAAAGTAGAAGCCGTGTCCCCCTCGACGGCTTGCCACGTCAGGAATCCGGAAGACCGCCTCCACTCCTCAGAGCCCCGCGGCCCGCAGGAGCAGTTCCAGGAAGCGGGCCGCTTCGCTGGCAAAAGTGGCGGCATGGGCGAGAAGTTCGCGGCCGAAACTGCGGAAGCTGACGTAGGGGGTGGCGAGAACAAGGAGCAGCGACAACACCAGCAGGTTCATCAAATAGATGATGGTAAGGGAAAAAAAGGTGCCGCCGTAGGCCAGATCGGTCTGGCCGCGGGGGATCATGGAAAGGGTGAAAGTCGCGTGGAAGGCCCAGGTGAAGCCGAGCAAGCCGTAAAGAATCCCGGTGGCCAACTCAGCATGGGGTTGAAGGTCGTAAAGCAGGGAAACCAATCCATAGAGGAGAATGACGCCGACGCTGTAGATGGGGACGAAGTAGGGGGCTAGCGCGATCCAGGTGTTGATTTTGGAGGACACGATGTAGCCCCCGTCGCGGCCTACGCTGAAATCGGAGACCCGTCCACCCATCAGTTTCACCGTGATGGCATGGGTCAGTTCGTGGCCGTAGACGTAGACGATGAGCGGATTGGGCAATCCGAAATAGGCAATGAGCCAGCAGATCAGCCCGAGCGAAAAGAACCAGAACTCCGCCGTGGCCCAGAAATGGGGGCGGCCTGGAGCTTGGGAAGTGAACGCATCGAGAAGCGCGCTGAAGAACGCGGCGGTCAGAATGTAGCAAAGGGGGAGGAGAAAAAGCCCGACGACAAATTTCACCCAGCGCACGGGCACGACAAGGGTGGCCTCGACCGGGGCGGCGAACGAGGTATTGAGACGCTGGCCTTTCGCGGCG
>CAMBSX010000122.1 GCA_945870655.1 Chthoniobacter flavus
CCAACGAACCACTTATTCCTCCGCCGCTCCTCACCGGCCGGGACCTCATTGCCCTCGGCTGGAAACCCGGTCCCCACTTTGGACCCATTCTTGAGGCGATCCAAACCGCCCAACTCGAAGGCACCCTCACTACTCCGGAGGAAGCCCTTGTCTGGCTGAAACACAACCACCCCCTCTGAACCCTCAGATCGCAAATCCGAATTTCTGCCAAACATGCCCTCTCTCCAAACAGCCACCGTCCTCCTCGCAAAATCCCTCCGCACCCGCCAAAGTCTCCTCGGGCACACCAGCACCGGCGTGACCCGCGAGTCCCTCGCACGCCTGAACCGAACGCCCGCGCCATTGGCGCAAATTTCAGATCTGAAGCCTCACGCGCCTCGCGGAGAGCAACTCGACGCGCTCCGCGAGGCAGTGTGCGTCTGCCGCCAGTGCGAACACCTCGCCGCCTCGCGCACCCAAACCGTCTTCGGCACCGGCAACCCGCAGGCCGACCTCATGTTCGTCGGCGAGGCCCCGGGAGCGGACGAAGACAACCAGGGGGAACCCTTTGTCGGCCGCGCCGGGGAACTCCTGACCAGAATCATCGGCGCCATGGGCCTCGCGCGTGGGGACGTCTACATCGCCAACGTGCTGAAATGCCGCCCCGACATGGAGTCCGGCAGTCCGGGCAACCGTCCGCCGACCGCCGTCGAGATGCAGCGCTGCCTTCCTTACCTGCGCGGGCAAATCGCCATCATCCAACCGCGAGTGCTTGTCGCCCTCGGCAAAACGGCCATGGCAGGACTCACCGGGCGCGATGAAGCCATGGGCACGATGCGCGGCCGTTGGTTCACCTTCGAGAATATCCCCCTGCTCCCCACGTACCATCCATCCTATCTCCTGCGCAACGGATCCAACGCGGAGAAACGCAAAGTGTGGGAGGATATGATGTTGGTCATGGAAAAACTCGGGATGCCCGTTTCGGAAAAACAGCGCGGCTTCTTTCTCTCCGCATCGTAAGAAAAGCCGCCCCATGCTCTCTGCTTTCGGCTACCGCCTCGGCTCGCACTTTTTTCGCATCATCCTTGCCCCCTTCACCCAACGCCGGGTCATCGGAGGGGAAAACGTCCCGCCGACCGGACCCGCCATCATCGCACCCAATCATATCAGCCACTTCGACCCGCCCCTCCTCGGCATCAGCACCGACCGGCAGATCGACTGGATGGCCATGGAGGAACTTTTCGCCCATCCCGTCCTCGCCGCTTTGCTCCGCTCGATCGGTTCTTTCCCCGTGGGCCGCGGCAAAATGGACTATGCCGCCGTGCGCACGGCCATCGACCGCCTCAAACGCGGCCGCCTGGTTGGCGTCTTCCCCGAAGGAGGCCTCCGCACCGGCCCGACCTCCGTGCTTGAAGGTGCCCCGCTCAAACCCGGCGTCGCCGCACTGGCGCAAATGACCCAGGCCCCGGTCATTCCTTGCGCCGTTATCGGCACCGACGCACTCTACGATCCCGGCCGTTGGCTCCCCTGGCGCCACACCTCAGTTTGGATCGTCTTCGGGCCTCCGCTCGCGCCGCCTCACGACGGCGCCGACAAGTCCGCCGCGCGCGAAACCTTCGAGCATCTGCTCGGGCAAAAAATCCGCGAACTCTACGCCCGCACGGTCCGCGAGGAACATGTTCCCGAGGATTCCCTCCCGCAAACCCCGCAAAAACGCAAAGGGCGTGCACTATGACATTCCTCCGTCGTCCCTGGTCCCGGGTCACCGACACCACGACCTGTGCCCTCCTCAACCTCGCCCAATGGCGCCACCGGCACCAGGCCACGACACGCGAAAATCTCGGGGCTTACCTCGACGCGTGCGCACCCCTCAACCGCCACACTTTCTACTCCTCTCCGCCGCTCGAGACGGTTGAAGCGTCCGACACCATGCTCGCCTGGCCCACTCCCCACCCCAGCGGCCTGGCCGACAACGACCGCGCAGCGGCCTGGCTCCAGCTTTGTCGCCGCGGATACGCCGCGCCGACCGTTCTCATCCTCCACGCCCTCATGTCGGTCGATGACACTGGCTACCGCCGTCTGGCGGCCAAATTCAACGCCCTCGGCTGGAACGCCGCATTCCTTTACCTCCCCTTCCATTACACCCGCCGCCCGCGCGGTTACCTCAACGGCGAACTCGCCATCACCGCCGACCTCATCCGCAATAGCGAAGGGCTGCGCCAGGCGGTGAGCGAACTCCGCCAACTCATGTCCTGGCTCCGTGCCCGCGGTTGCCGCGAGTTCGGCCTTTACGGCACAAGCTACGGAGCGTGGGCCGGGGCCCTGCTCGCCTCCCTCGAGAATGACATCTCTTTCATCGCCCTCCTCCAACCCATCACCGACACCGAGCATGCCATCTGGCAAAGCCCGGCTGGAGCCACCATCCGCCATCTTCTCCGCCGCAATGGCATCGACGCCGCCATGACCAGCCGCCACGCGCACCTGACCTCCCCCCTCCACACTCCTCGCCCCGCCACGTCGCCTGACCGCATCGTCCTCGGTGTCGGGGTCTACGACCTCATCGCGCCGCCCGACCGCGTGGAGGCGCTTGCCCGTGCTTGGAACGGCACCCGCCTGATCATCAGTCCGCAAGGCCACTTCGGCTATGTCGCGGCCCGTGACATGTTTGCCGCGGTCCGCGAAATCATCGCCTAACGAACACCGCGTCCGCTACACTTTCAGTTTTCAATCCGTCCTCTTGACATGCTTGCCGTCATCACCACCGGACCCTCTTCCGCCCCGATTGATGGGGTGCGCCGCATGACCAACTTCGCCACCGGGGAAATCGGTGCACTTCTCGCCGCAGCCCTTGTCACCCGCGGGTTTCGACCCATCCTCCTCCGCGCACACGGTGCCACGCACACCGAGGTGCCAAGCGGCGCACTCCTCCACGAGTTCATCACCAACCAAGATCTCGCCGTCGCCCTCCAAGATCTCGCCGAAACCCGCGCCGCCGGCATTCGCGCCATTTTCCACGCCGCCGCCCTCACCGACTACGCCGTCACCGCGGTGCAGGGGCCCGACGGCTCCCTCCTCGACTCGCCCAAAATCCCCGGTAACCTCCCGCGCCTCCATCTCCTTCTCGAGCCCTCCGCTAAAATTCTCCCGCTCCTCCGCGGATGGTTTCCGCAGGCCTGGATTGTCGGCTGGAAATACGAGCTTTCCGGCAGCCGTGAGGACGCAGCCGGCCTCGCCCGGGCACAGCTCAAGCAAAGTCACTGCGACGCCACCGTGCTCAACGGGGCGGCCTACGGACCCGGTTTCGCCCTGTTGGAAGAAAACCAACCTCCCTCTCACTATCCAACCAAGCGCGAATTGGCTCAAATTCTCGCCTCGCGAGCCGAGGCCTTCGCGAAGTCCCATGAATAAAGGCCTCGCGACGGCCAACCCCGACAATAACGCACCTCAACCCGACTTCCGGACCGATATGCAGCAAACGTAAAATATTGAGCTGCAGGTTTTTAAAAAAAGTTTTTCCCGTCGCAAAAAAACTCTTTTCGCCCCCCAGCGATTGTGGCTTTATAGCGCAACTCGCCCACATATAGTGGTGTCGGGTCGACCAGTAATCTCCCCCCAAGGATTGACTGGATGGCGCCAAACCTTCCCCTCCGAGACAAGATTCTATGATCGCAACAAACTCATCCTTCCGTTCCAAAACCCGCAAACCGGCCGCCTCGCGCCCGGCACCTACCCGCGGCACCAAACCTGCCGCTGGCCGCCCCCGCATCACCGACCCCAAGTCGAAGGGCCTCAAATTCGAGCAACGTTTCCACACCCAAGCCGGCTCGCCCTTCGACCACGTGGAATGGGACAAGCGCACGGCCGAGATCAATGACGATTCGGGCAAGGTCATCTTCAAACAAGAAAACGTGGAAGTCCCCAGCACTTGGAGCCCGCTTGCCACCAAAATTGCCGTCTCGAAATATTTCTACGGCGACATCTCCAATGGCACCGATCCACACAAAGGCGGCCGCGAATCCTCCATTCGCCAGCTCATCCACCGCGTCACCCGCACCATCACCGACTTCGGCCAAGCCGACGGTTATTTTGCCGACAAGGCCAGCGCCGAGGCCTTTTACAATGACCTGACCTGGCTCTGCCTCCACCAACACGGCGCCTTCAACAGCCCCGTTTGGTTCAACGTCGGCCTCGCCCAGCAATACGGCATCGGCAAGAATGCCGGTCAGGGCAATTACTTTTACAATCGCCTGACCGGCGAAGCCGAGCGCGCTGCCACCCAATACGAATACCCGCAAGCCAGTGCGTGCTTCATCCAGTCCGTCGAGGACAACATGGAAAGCATCCTCGACCTCGCGAAGAGCGAAGCCATGCTTTTCAAATACGGCAGCGGCACGGGCAGCGACCTCTCCACCCTGCGCTCGACCCGTGAAAAATTGAGCGGCGGCGGCAGACCAAGCGGTCCGCTTTCCTTCCTCAAAGTTTACGACCAAGTGGCCAGCGTGGTCAAAAGCGGCGGCAAAACCCGCCGTGCGGCCAAGATGAACACGCTCAAGGATTGGCACCCCGACATCGAGGAATTCATCGAATCCAAGATGAAAGAGGAGAGAAAAGCCTGGGCCCTTATCGAGCAGGGTTATGACGGTTCGTTCAACGGCGAAGCCTACGGCTCGGTCATGTACCAGAACGAGAACCTGACCGTCCGCGTGACCGACGAATTCATGGATGCCGCCATCAAGGGACGCGAATGGACCACGGTCCGGGTGACCGACGGCAAGCCCTGCGAGAAAAAAGACGCCCGCCACCTCCTGCGCAAAATTGCCGAAGGCACCCACGTCTGTGGCGACCCCGGCATGCAGTTCGAGACGACGATCCACAAGTGGCACACCTGCAAAGGCACCGCTCGGCAGAACTCGACCAATCCGTGCTCCGAATACCTCTTCCTCGACAACACGGCCTGCAACCTCGCCTCGCTCAACCTCATGAAGTTCAAGCGCGAAGACAACACCTTCGACGTCGAGAAATTCAAAGCCGCCGTGCGCGTCTTCATCACCGCGCAGGAAATCCTCGTCGACAACGCCAGCTACCCGACCAAATACATAGCGGAAAACAGCCACATCTTCCGCACGCTCGGCCTCGGCTACGCCAACCTCGGTGCGCTCATCATGAGCTACGGCCACGGCTACGAGAGTCCCGAGGGCCGCGCCCTCGCCGGTTCGATCACCGCCATCATGACCGGACACGCCTACGAGCAAAGCGCCCGCATCTCCGGCATCACCGGGCCCTTCCCCGGCTA
>CAMBSX010000123.1 GCA_945870655.1 Chthoniobacter flavus
GACAGTCGACAAGTTCAGGTCAGAAAGCGCACCCCCGGGTTGAGTTTACGTTCGTGGGAACCTGCGCAGGCACCGGACGGCTTGGAGCCTGGCAGTAAAACACAACAGAAAGATAATAGTATGGGTAACAAACTCTATGTGGGGAATCTCCCCTTCAGCACCACCGAAGACTCGCTGCGCGATGCCTTCGGACAATGTGGCACCGTGACGGACGTCATGATTGCCGTCGATCGTCAGACCGGCCGCTCGCGCGGTTTCGGTTTCGTCACCTTCTCGACCGACGAGGAAGCCAATGCGGCCGTCGGCAAATTCCACGGCCAAGACATGGACGGCCGTTCCATCCAAGTCAACGAAGCGCGTCCCCGTGAAGACCGTCCGCAAGGCGGCGGTGGTGGCGGATACCGCGGCGGTGGCGGCGGTGGTGGCGGTGGCGGATACCGTGGCGGCGGAGGCCGCAGCGGTGGCGGTGGCGGATACCGTGGCGGTGGCGGCGGAGGCGGTGGATACCGCGACCGTGGCGGCGACCGTGGCGGCTACTAAGTCGGCACACAGAACCAATTCACGAAGGGCGTCCCGCGAGGGACGCCCTTTTTTTGACCGGTGGGGGCAAGTGCGCCGGCGGGGCGACTTCAGATCAACTCGGACGCGATTTCGTCGGCGAGAAGGCGGCCGCGTTCGGTCAATCGGACGCGCGGGCCGTGGTCCTCGAGCAATCCTTCGGCCCGTAAGCCGGCAACCAGATCACGCCGCTCGGCCAACCGGGCCGGGTCGATGCCGGCATTCATGCGCAAACCGAAAGCGATTTTCTCCGCTTCCCGTGTGGCCGCGGGGAGGATTTCTTCGTGGCGGAGCGGACGCACTCCTGTCTGGATGGCGCGTACGTAGGCTGCGGTGTCGGGCACGTTTTGCCAACGGCGCTCGCCGACCGTCGACCAGGCGCTCGGGCCGAGACCGAGGTAATCCGCGCCTTCCCAGTAGGCCAGGTTGTGGCGGCATTGGCGTCCGGCTAGCGCGTAATTGGAGATTTCGTATTGCCCGTAGCCGGCTGCCGCCAAGAGTGCGACGCCGCGTTCGAAAAATCCGGCATCGCTATCCCGGTCCTCGGCAAATTCGCCCCGCGCCAGACGTTCGAAGAATTCGGTGTCCTCCTCGTAGGTCAGGCAATACGCCGAGATGTGTTCGGGCCGGAGTGCGACGGTTTGCCGGATGCTCTCCTCCCACTGCGCGAGAGTCTGGCCCGGAATGCCGTAGATCAGGTCAAGGTTAAGGTTGTCGAATCCGGCGCGGCGCAAAAGGGCGAAGGATCGCCGGACTTGCTCGGCATCATGGACGCGTCCGAGCAATTTGAGCAGGTGGGGGTCCCATGATTGCACGCCCATGCTCACGCGATTAACCCCGGCGCGGCGGAGCAAGTCCGCTTTGTGCTTTGTCACCGTGGCCGGGTTCATCTCGATGGTGAACTCCTCGAGCCGGGTGAAATCTATCCACTCGCGCAAACCGGCGAAGAGCCGCTCCAGTTGCGAGACGGACAGCGCGGTCGGGGTGCCGCCGCCGATGAAGATGGTGCGCGGCGCGATCCCGTGGCCGAACCGTTCTGCCTCACGCACCACGGCCTCGACCAGCGGATCGGCTTTCCCCGGACCCGCAAGGTCCTTGTAGAAGCTGCAGTAAGGGCAAATCTGCAGGCAGAACGGGATGTGGATGTAGAGATGGCGTGCTTTCTGCGCGGTTGGCGCAGAGTTTTCCGTTTTCGGTGATTCAGTTTTCAGCACGGCATGAGGCGGTCAGGGACCGCCGCGACAAACTGAACACCGTAAACGGAACACTGCCAACTCCGCGATTCAGGCACGCAGCGAATCGATCGCGGCGCGAAGATCGTCTTCGGTCACATCCTCCGCCAGGAAAGCTTCGCCCAAGCGGGGGATGACAACGTAACGCACCCGGCCGCCGGTGAACTTTTTGTCCCGGCGCGCGGCGGCGAGAAGCTCGTCGGCGGAAAGATCGTCCGCGAGGGTGAGGGGCAGACCGAAAGCGGCCAGCTTGGCGCGCACGCGGGCGGCCTCCGGGCCGGAAAGTCCGGCTTTGCTTTGCGAGATCTCCAAGGCGGCGGCCAGCCCGAGGCTGACCGCCTCACCGTGCAGGAACCGCCCGTAGCCGGCCACATTTTCGATCGCGTGGGCGATGGTGTGGCCGAAGTTGAGCAGGGCGCGTTGGCCGGTTTGTTCGTGTTCGTCCGCCGCCACGATGGCGGCTTTGATCGCGATGTTGCGCGCGATGAGCGGGGCCAGATGTTCGCGCGGGGTGGCGGGGTCGAGGGCCTCGAGCAGCGCGGCGTCGCGGATGGCCCCATGTTTGATCACCTCGGCAAAGCCTTCGCGGTATTCGCGGTCGGGCAGGGTGGCCAGCGCGTTGGTGTCGGCCAGGACGAGGCGCGGCTGATGGAACGCGCCGATGAGGTTTTTCCCGGCCCGGGCATTGACTCCGGTTTTGCCCCCGATGGAGCTGTCGACCTGGGCTACGATGGTCGTGGGGATTTGCACCAAGGGGATGCCCCGCTGGTAAATGGCGGCAACGAAGCCCGCCAAGTCGCCAATCACGCCGCCGCCCAAGGCCACGACAAAGGAACCGCGGTCGAGTCCCGCCTCGATCATGCGGTCGCACAGGCCTTCGGCCGCAGCGAGGCACTTCGATGGTTCGCCGGCGGGCACGGTGAGAAGGACGGCCCGGATGCCCGCCGCCTCGAGGGAGTTCCGCACGGCCGCGCCGTGGAGGGGTCCGACATTTTCGTCTGTGATGACAGCACAAGTGACGCCCAACCCGCAGTCGCGCGCCAATTCGCCGGTGCGGGCGAGGAGGTCAGGACCGACCAGCACTCGGCAGGTCTGACCCGGGATGGCAACCGGGACTTCAATCATGGCGGGGTCCTTCACGCGGAGGGGGCGCTCCCGGCCGCCACGAGGGCCGCGCCGATTAGTCCGGCCTGGTTTTGCAACTGGGCCGGCACGACGGGGACCTTGACCATGCCTTGCACGACGGGAAGAAATTTTTCCGCTTTGCGGCTCACCCCGCCGCCGATGATGACCAGGTCGGGATTGAGCAGAAAGGCGAGGCGGGCGATGACCTCGCCGACCCGTTCGCCCCATTGTTCCCATGCGAGGTCCTTCTCTTCACGCACCCGGTCGGAGGCGCGCGCCTCGGCATCCTTGCCGCGCACTTCCATGTGGCCGAATTCCGTATTGGGCACCAGCTGGCCGTCGAGAAAAACAGCGCTCCCGATCCCTGTGCCGAGGGTGAGCAGGATCACCGTTCCGCCGATGCCGCGTCCGGCGCCGAAACGCATTTCGGCCAGACCCGCAGCATCGGCATCGTTGATCACCAAGGCGGGACGGCCGAGCTTGGCCGAGAAAAAGGTGGCCGCATCAAAGCCGATCCACGCGGGATCCATGTTGGCGGAGGTGAGGATCCGTCCGTGTTTGACCACCCCGGGGAAGGTGATGCCGACCGGCCCGCTGGTGGTGCCGAAACTCTCCGTGATTTGCCGGATCACCCCGGCCACGGCATCCGGAGTGGAAGGCGAGGGGGTGGCGAGGCGCAGGCGCTCGGCCACAAGATTTCCTGCTGCAATGTTGACCGGGGCGCCCTTGATGCCCGAACCGCCGATGTCGATGCCGAGGAGTTGCATGCCTGCGGATTGCATAGCAGCGGGCGCGAACGGGGCAAGAACGGATCCGCGCCGCGGGGAGTTCATTGGTAATCACTGAACACGGAAAACTCCGGCGACTCCGTCGCCGGATCCACTGGACACCGAAAACTGAAAACTGAACACTCGGCAGCGCACGAGCGCTGCCCCATGTCCCTTCGTATCGACCTCCATGTCCATTCCTTCTTCTCCGCGGACGGCGTGAGCAGTCCCGAGGACTTGATCGCCTCGGCCCGCGCGGCCGGGCTCCACGGATTCGCCATTACCGACCACAACACGTGCGATGCGGTGGGTTACATGGTGGAACGCGGACTGATGCGGGCCGATGGCCAGCCGGTCGACGGATTCCTCGTCATCCCCGGGATCGAGGTGACCACGGCGGACGGTCACCTGCTCTGCCTGGGCTGCACGCTGCCTTCTTCGCTCAAAGGAATGCCCGCCGCCGAAGTTTGCCGTCTAGCCCACGCCGCCGGCGGGATGGCCGTCGCGCCGCACCCTTACGACTTGTTCCGCGCCGGCATCCGCGAGTCCGTGCTCGACACCCTGCCGCTCGACGGGCTTGAGGTGTTCAACGCCGCGACGACCTTGAAGCGGCACAACCGCAAGGCCTATGACTACGCGTTGCGCCGCGGGTTGCCCATGACGGCCGGTAGTGACGCCCACCATGCCGGGGCGGTCGGGGTGGCCTGCACCATTCTCGAGACGGACGACTTCAGCGTGCGCGGCGTGATCGGCGCGATCCAGCGCGGCACCGAATTGGAGCAGCAATACCTCTCCACCCGCCAAACCATCCGCAAAACCTGGAACAACTGGTTCCGCCTCCGCGGCAAGACCCGCGCCAGATAGGGGTAGGGTGTCCCCGTTGCGCGGGAAACCCAGAGTGGGAACCGTCGGGGGCAAAAAAGGGCCGAAGAGGCCAAAGGGCCAGCGAATTGCCCGACTGGCCGGCACCGGTGACAATTTCGGCATAAATCAACGAAAAACCTTTTGACGAATCAGCTCGGCGAGAGTAAAAATAATTATTCTTATAACTCACCTAATAAACCCCATGAAAAAAGCCCTTCTTTCAACCCTCATCGCCGGAGCGTTTGCGGCTGACGCCAATGCGCAAACCCTTAACTCACAAGTATTCACAGATTCTCCGACTGACGCTTATGCTTCAGCCGACGGGACTGCGGAAATCTTGTCCATGGAGGTCTCCAATACGACCAGCGACCTTAGATTTTCGCTCACGGTTGGTGGAAATGTCGCCACGACGGATTGGGTGAAATTCCTTGTTGGTATTTCCACCGGTCAAGGTCCAAGCACGACCACCGGCAATGGGTGGGGTCGCCCGATCAACATGAACTCGCCAGTCGGGGGGATGAACTACTGGATGGGGTCTTGGGTCGATAGTGGCGGAGCGGCACAATTCTTTAGTTACAGTGGCTCCGCCTGGGTTGGTGGGACGGCGCCGGCATTCAGCATCACCTCTGGCTCAAATAGTGTGATTAACCTAACCATACCTCTCTCCGCGATCGGAATTTCTTTGAATGACACCATCTATTTCGACGCCTACACCTCTGGCGGG
>CAMBSX010000124.1 GCA_945870655.1 Chthoniobacter flavus
CGGATCCGGCTCAGACAAGGTGTCGGGGCAGTTGCTCGACCGTTTCGCATCCGAGTTGCTCCATGACCTGTTGCAACTGCTTTTGCAGAATTTCGACAACCTGATCCCCTCCCCGCGCCCCCATCGCGCACACGCCATACATGGGTGCCCGGCCAAGGAAAACGAACTCGGCCCCGCTGGCCAGGGCGACGGCGATGTCAGAACCGGAACGGATGCCGCCATCCATCAGGATTTTCACGCGCCCCTGGAATTTCCCCGCCAGCTCGGCCGTGGCTCGCACCGTGGATTGCCCTTGGTCAAGTTGCCGGCCGCCGTGGTTGGAAACAATCAGTCCGTCGACGCCGGTGGAAATAGCAAGTTCGGCATCCTCGGGATTGACGATGCCCTTGATGACAAGGTTCCCCTTCCACTGGTCGCGGATGGCGCGGATGCGGGATTCGGTGAGGCGGCCGTCGAAGGTTTTGTTCATGAAGAGACCAAGGTGTTTCATGGAGAGACCTGCCGGGATGTAGGGCTTGAGCGTGGCGAATTGCGGAATGCCGGCGAAAAGCTGCGAAAACGACCAGGCGGGACGGGTGCACATTTGGAAGATATTGCGGAGCGTCATCTTCGGCGGCACGGAGAGCCCGTTCCGGATTTCCTTCGGCCGGTAGCCGAAGGTCGGCGTGTCGGCCAAGAGCACGAGGGTCTGGCATCCGGCATCGGCCGCACGGCGCAGGAGCTTGTCGCGCAGCGAGTCATCGGCGGGATGGTAAAGCTGGAACCAGAATTCGCCGTCGGTGATCTTGGCAACCGCTTCGATGCTGGCGGTGGTGACCGTGCTGAGAACAAAGGGAATGTTGTGGGTGCGCGCGGTGCGGGCCAGAATTTCGCAGGACTTCGGCCACATGAGACTCTGCAGGCCGACCGGAGCGATCCCGAACGGCATGGCATACTCGCGCCCGAAGAGGGAGGTCTTGAGCGAGGCACCGTGGTAGTCGCGCAGGTAGGAGGGGCGCAGCTCCACCGCACGGATGTCGCTGGTGTTTTTGTGGAGGTTGACCTCGGCCATGCACCCCCCGGAAAGGTAGTCGTGGGCGAAGCCGGGCATACGCTGCCGGGCACGCTCGGCCAGCAGTTCGATGGAAGGGTAACGAGGATTCATGAGGAGGAGACAGACGGGTTGTTTGAGAGAAGGCGGACGAACTTTTCGGCCTTGGCATCCCAGCTCGCAGTGTCGCGCGGGGTGAATTCGCCGATTTCGAAAGAATCACCAATGAGCGCCCGTCCTTCGGCCAGCGACGCGAGGTCGCCGCGGGCGATCATTTGCGCGACGACATTGCCGAGGGCTGTCGCCTCGGAAGGTCCGGCCAGCACGCGGAGGCCGGACGCGTCGGCCGTCATCTGGTTGAGCAACGCATTGCGGGAGCCTCCGCCGACCACATGCAGCGTGTCGGGGAAGTCCGGCATCCATTCTTTCATGCGCCGGAGCAGCACACGGTATTTGAGGGCCAGGCTTTCGAAGATGACGCGGGTCAGGCCGGCACGGGTGGACGGCGCGGTTTGGCCGGACTTTTCCAGCCATGCCGTGATGACCGCCGGCATGTCGCAGGGACGCGAGAATTCGGGGGCGTCCGGGTCGATGAAGACGTCGGTGGCCGTGCCGGCGGCTTTGGCCACGATGGATTCATACTCGAGTTTCTCCCCGGCGGCCTCCCAGTTGCGCTTGCATTCCTGCAAGAGCCACATGCCGGCAACATTTTTGAGGAAACGCGTCGTACCGGCCAAGCCCTGCTCGTTGGAGAATTTCGCCTCGGCCGTGCCAGCAGTGACCAATGGCGCGTCGAGTTCGCGCCCGAGCAATGACCAGGTACCCGAGCTGAGGAAAAGCGGGTTCTTACCCGTCGCCGGCATGCCGGCCACCGCCGAGGCCGTGTCGTGACTCCCGCAGAGGATGACGTCGATCTTACCCGGCAAACCGTCCTCGCCGCGCAGGCGGCCGGCAATGGTGCAGGGCTCGCTGACGGAAGGCAGGATGGCAGGCGGGATGCCAAGCATGGCGGCCAATTCGGTGTCCCATTCCGCAGTGCCGGCCTTGAGCAGTCCGGAGGTGCTGGCGATGGTGCGCTCGACGGTGCGCTCGCCGCTCAGCCAATAAGTCAGCAAATCGGGAATGAAGGCGAGGCGGGCGGAAGCTTTGACCACCTCCGGATGTTGCCTGGTTTCGGCCAAAAGCTGGTAAACGGTGTTGAAGAACATCGGTTGGATGCCCGTGCGGCGGTAGAGTTCCTCCGCCTTCACCGTCTCGGCCGCCACCTTCATCATCCCGTCGGTACGAGCATCGCGATACATCCACGGCAAGCCAAGCAGATGCCCACCCTGGTCGAGCAGCCCGTAATCCACACCCCAAGTATCCACCGCCACGGAAACGACCGCATCCCCATGCGCGGCCACGGCGCTAGCTATGCCCGTGCGGATGTCGGCATAAATGCGCAACAGATCCCAGTGCCAACCGTCAGGCAAGAGCACGCCGCCCGTGCGGAAGCGCGCCATTTCCTCCAGTGCGATCTTGCCGTGAGCGAAGATCGCAGCCATGACCCGGCCGCTGTCGGCCCCGAGGTCGACGGCGAGGTAGACGCGCTTGCTCATGAGCCTTCATCCTCCGCGCAGACAATGCGAAGGCCTTGCGAAACCAGAGCGGAGGCGACCTGCGAGGGCGGAGGCGTTTCCGCCATCCAGACGTCCAGGTCCGCCCCCCCGGCAAAGAAGTAGCTGGAAGTCACGCCGCACTTCGAAGTGTCGGCGAGAAGAAAGACCTGCGCAGCGCGTTCCACCACGGAGTGCTTGAGTTGGGCTTGTGCCTCGCTGGCATCGCTGAAACCGCGGTCGGCATCGATGCCCCGACAGGAAAGGAAAGCCGCGTCGAGGTGGTAAATCTCCAGCGATTTTTCCGCGGCCCACCCGGTGCAGGACAGCGAACCCGGGTGCATGGTGCCCCCGAGGAGGACGCAGGACACTTCACGTTTTTCAGCGAGAGCCAGCGCATTCTCGATGCTGTTGGTCACGACGGTGAGAGGGATGTCCGGCATGATCCGGACCAATTCCAGCACCGTCGTACTGGCGTCGAAATAAAGCGTCTGCCCGGCGCGGAGCCGCCGGGCGGCAGAGCGCGCGATGGCCTGCTTCTCGTTCGCGTGCTGCAAAGCGCGTTCCCCGGCCGGGAACTCACGACGGTCCGCCTCGAGGCGGACCGCTCCCCCGTGCGTCCGACGTAAAATGCCTTCGGCTTCCAGTTTTTCGAAATCGCGCCGGATGGTCTCCTCTGCCACGCCGGCCCGCTCGGCAATTTCCGAAGTGCGGAGACTGCCTCGTTCGGTGAGCTCATCCAGCAACCAGCGGTGACGATCAATGGCAAGCATGAGAAAGACTTTGGGAAATGTGTGATTTCGCCCGAATTAAGTCAACTTAAGAAGTTTCTGCTTGCCTATTTTGGCTCTATACAGACATTTTCTCACAATTCATGGCATCTTCCAACAAACTGCAGCACGTGACCAACTACTGGGACAATCCGGAAGCCAAGGATTTGAGCGGAGTCGGCGAGTTGGTCTACCGCTCCAATTGCCTCGGTCGCGATCAACGCATCACCAACACCGGCGGGGGCAATACCTCGTCGAAGGTCCTCGAGACCGACCCGGTGACAGGCGAGCAGGTCGTGGTGCTCTGGGTCAAGGGGTCGGGCGGAGACTTGCGCACCTCCCGGCGGGAAAACTTTTCTTCGCTCTACCAGGAGAAATTGACCGGCCTGCAGAAAGTTTATGCGGCGCGGGCGGACAAGGGCCTCAAGTCACAGGCCGAAGACGACATGGTCGGGATGTATGCCCACTGCACCTTCGCTCTCAATCCGCGCCCGTCTTCCATCGACACGCCGCTGCATAGTTTCATCCCCCACCCGCACGTCGATCACACGCATCCCAATGCCGCGATTGCCGTGGCCGCTTGCGCGCGCAGCGAAGAAGCGACACGCGACATTTACGGCGACGAAGTTGTGCACCTCCCGTGGATGCGCCCGGGTTTCGAACTCGGTCTCGCCATTCAAAAGGCGTGCGCGGATTACCCCCAAGCCGTCGGCTTCATCATGGGCCAACACGGGCTGATCAATTGGGGTGCGACCGGCCGCGAATGCTACGAGCGCTCACTGCAACTCATCGACCGCGCGGCTGCAGCGATCGAGGAACGCATCGCCGCCCGCGGGGGCGAAGAGAAGATTTTCGGCGGCCCCCGCCACAGGGCCCTCCCGGAGGAGACACGGACCAAGGTCTGGAGCCGCCTCCTCCCCTGGCTGCGCGGCCAAGTCAGCCGCTCGCGGCGTTTCATCGCCACCGTGCAGGACGACGAGAAAATCCTCCGCTTTGTCGACTCGCAGGACGCCGCGCGCCTCGCCGAGCTCGGCACCAGTTGCCCGGACCACTTTCTCCGCACCAAAATCAAGCCCCTTTACGTTCCCCTCGCCGAAGTTCCGCCCGAACTGGAAGAAGCGCAGATCGAATCCTTCGTCGCCCAGCTTCAAGAAAAACTCTCTGCCGGCCTTCAAGCTTACCGGACGGATTACGCCAAGTATTACGAGGCATGCCGGCGCCCCGGTTCCCCCGCGATGCGCGACCCCAACCCGACCGTCGTGCTCATCCCGAGCCTCGGCATGGTTGCCTTCGGCAAGGACAAATCCGAGTCCCGAGTCACCGCAGAGTTTTACAACTGCGCGGTTGAGGTGATGCGCGGTGCCGAAGCACTCGGCGGCTACACTTCCCTGCCCCAGCAAGAAGCCTTCGACATCGAATACTGGGCGCTGGAGGAGGCAAAGCTCCGTCGCATGCCGCCCGAGAAGGAAATGGCCGGCCGCGTGGTCATTGTCATCGGCGCGGGCAGCGGCATCGGACGCGAAACAGCCCTGCGCCTTGTCCGCGAAGGTGCGCAGATTGTCTGCGCCGATTTGAATCTCGAGGCCGCGGAGAAGACTGCCGAGGAAATCCTGGAGAAAACCGGCGTGGGCATCGGCGTGGCCGGCACGGGTGTTTCCGGCTGCGGTCCGGCCATCGCCGCTCAAGTGGATATCACCAAGCGCGAGAGCATCCGTGCCCTGTTCGACCGCGTCATCCTCGCCTACGGCGGCTTCGACGCCATCGC
>CAMBSX010000125.1 GCA_945870655.1 Chthoniobacter flavus
TTTTCCGCCGTGGCTTGGAAGTCCCCGACGATCGACCCGACCGCGTCGGCATTAAGCAGGGGATTGGTCTGCAAGGCGTCGACCAGCCTTTGCATTTCCCCTGCCACCGTGGTCAACGACTGCATCATTTTCATCCCGTCGGCGCTCAACTTTTCCACCGGCACCTGGTCCACCTTGAGGCGCAACTCGGTCAAAACCGCCTGCAAGTCGGTGCTCACCTTGGACAAATCCAATTTGTCCATGCTGCTGCTGAATCCTTCGAGCGTGGTATTGAAGTTCTTCAGAGCCTGGTCAACCCCCTTGAGCGTCGGACCCAGTTCCAGTCCGCCGAAGGTGTCCATCAGCTTGTTCAGCGACTCGACCAGGCTGGTCAAAGTCCCCGGCGCGGACGGGATGTAGTGGTGCCGCGGCGTCCACCAGATTTGCAACGGCGGGAAGAGCGCCGGGTCGGACACGTAGTTCAACTCGGCAAAATTCAGCCCGGTCACCCCCTGCGGTTGCAATTTGACCCGCAGCCCCTGACGGACCGCCTGCTCGACCACCGGCGTGATGTCCTCGGTGAACATCCCGTGGAAGACCTGCACGTCGACTTCCATCTCGAGATAAACGTAGTCGAGGCGTTCCTCGCCCGGTTGCGGACCATAAATGTTGAAACAGAAATCCACCTTCGAGATGCGTCCGATTTGCACGCCGCGGAATTTGACCGGTGAACCCAGATCGATCCCCTGCACCGTGCCGTCGACGTACGTCTCGAGGTAGATGCGCGGGCGGAACACATTGCCCGCCCCGAGGAAAATGAGCGCGGCAGCCAGGAGGGAGAATCCCGCTAAGACAAAGACACCGATTTTGAAATAGTTGGCCCGGGTCGACATGGTTCGGTTCAGGCCGCGCGCGCCCTTTCCGGTTCCCGGCGGAAAAAGGCCCGCACGTAGTCGTTGGGCGGGTTGTCGCGCAATTGCACGGGACTACCTTCGGCCGCAATGCCCCCGTTCTCCAGCAGGATCGCACGGTCGCCGATGGCATAGACGCTGGCCAGTTCATGGCTGGCGATGACGAAGGTTATCCCGTAGTCGCGGGACAAGGCCCGGATCAATTCGTCCAACCCGGCCGAGGTGATCGGGTCCAGCCCGGCCGAAGGCTCGTCGAGGAAAAGAATCCCCGGATCCAGCGCCATGGCCCGCGCCACCGCGGCACGCTTGACCATGCCGCCGCTCGTCTCGGAGGGCAGATAATCGGCGAATTGTTCCAGGCCGACCTGCTGCAGCTTGAGCCGCGCCAGTAGCGCCCGCGCTTCCCGGGGCAGGCGCGTGCACTCCTCCAGCGGCAGCGCCACGTTTTCGGCCAAGGTCATCGATCCAAAAAGCGCCCCGCCCTGATACATCACGCCGAACTGCCTCAGCAAACGTTCCCGCACCGCGCCCACAGCACCGATCATGTTTTCGCCGCGGATGAGAACTTCGCCGGACATCGCCGGATACAGCCCGATCATGTTTTTCAAGAGTGTGCTTTTGCCGGATCCGGATCCGCCGAGGATGATGAAAATTTCCCCCTGCCGCACGTCGAAGGATACGTCGCTGAGGATGGTGCGCCCCGCATAGCCGGCCGACAATCTTCTCACCTCGATGATTTTTTCTTCCTTCATCGCTCAAAATTTCAGCTGGTAATAAATCACGGCAAAAACCGCATCGAGCAGAACGATGAGAAAAATGGCCGTCACCACCGACCGCGTCGTCGAGTCGCCGACCGCGGCCGCCCCCGCCCCGGTCTGCAGCCCGCGCAGGCACCCCACCCCGGCCACCACCGCACCAAAGAAAAATGATTTGATCAACCCGGCCAGCACATCGTCGACCCGCAGCGAACCGGCAAGCTGATGCATTAGCGTGGCCAGAGGGAAGCCGAGCATCATCATGACGGCCAACCCGCCGGCCACCCCGATGGCCATGGAATAAACGGTCAAGACCGGGGTGACTACGATGCCGGCCAGCACGCGCGGCACGGCGAGGAAGCGGACCGGACTGAGCCCCATGGTGGTCAACGCCGCCACCTCTTCGTTGACCTTCATCGTTCCGATCTCCGCGGCAAAGGCCGAGCCCGAGCGTCCCGCCAGCACGATGGCGGTCATCAACGGGCCGAGCTCCCGCGTGATGGCCAGGGCGACCAGATTGACCACGAAAATATCCACCCCGAATTGCCGCATTGGCATGGCCGCCTGAAAGGCCATGATCATACCCATCAGGAAACTGATCAAGGCCACGATGGGCAGGGCATTCGTCCCGGCCTTTTCCACCATGACCCACCACTCGCGAAGCCGGAGCCGGCGCGGTTCGCGGCCCAAACCGGCCAGACCCACGCCGACTTCACCGACAAATTCCGTCTCCTCCCGCCACTCCGCAACGCGACCCGCCACCGCCTGACCAACCGAGGCCACCGGACCGTATTTTTCGCGCTGCGGTGTTTCGGTCTGCCCGAGTTTCGAAAGATCGATGTCGTTATACATGGAACGGAATTGCGGAGCGAGACCGTCTACTACGAAGGACTGCTTTCTCTCCTGCGCCATTTCCGCCAAGGCAACGAGCAGGGCAAACCCGGCTCCGCCGCAGTAGTCGACCTGCGCACAGTCCACCCGCACGGCTCCGGACGCGGCCCGGGCAGCACCCACCGCCCCGGCCCAGCAACGCGCCACCGCCGCATCATCGAGCGTCCCGGACAAAGCCAAAATCGTCTCGCTGCCGCTGCTTTCCACCCGCAACGGCGCCGACTGCCCTGCTGAATCAGTGGCCATGCTCCGATACAATCTGCCATCCGCTTGCGTGGCGGGCGAGTAGTTTCCCCTCCGGAGAAGACCTACCGCCACTCGTGCTTGGGATACCGCCGTGCGTATTCCGGACGGATCTGCGGGTAGGTGTTTTTCCAAAAGCTGCCCAGGTCGTCGGTCACTTGGATCGGACGTTGGTTCGGGGCGAGAATTTCCACCCGCACCCGTTGACCTCCGCCCGCCACCGTGAGCGGGGCTTCCACCCCGTAAAGATCCTGCACGCGCGCAGCCATGACCGGCGCCTGACCCGCCGCGTAGACCAGACGCGCATGGCGGCCTCCGGGCAGTTTGATTTTGTCCGGGGCGTAGGCCTCGAGCGCGGCGAGTTGCCCGGCGGAGAGCCAGCCACGCAGCACCGGCCAAGGATCTTTGTCCTTCAGCGCCCGGTAGCTGGTCACACCCTGCGCCAACTGCTCGAAAAGAAAACGTCTTTCCTCCTCCCCGATCCGCGGCAATTCTAATTCCGGCCTCCACTCCGCGAGGCAGTTTAACCGGGCGACCCATTGCTCGATTGAGTCATTCCAGAGCGGGAGCGACAAATCTCCTGCGATCACCTTATCGGCAAAAATCTTCGCCGCCGCGGCCGGATCGGGTTCGCCGCCGGGCCCGGAGCGCAATACGAGATCGCGGAAACGCGTGATGCGGCGCGCCGTCACCCCGCGGGTGATCGGATCAAACATCGTCGTGACCTCGTCCGAAAATTCCTCCGGAAACATTTCCTGCAGCCATTCCTCGCGCACCGGCGAGGCCAGGGTGAGCACGGTCTGCACGTCGCCCTCGCGTCCCCCGATCTCCGTGATTTCGCCGGCGACCAAAAGTTCATTGGTCACCACGCTCTCACGCGCCAGCGTCCCGCGGCGGGCGTGGACCAGATCACAACGCAGGGTCCCCCGATCGAGACGCTTAGCCAGATGGTCCGGAAAGGCGGCGAGCATGCATTTTTCCATCGAATACTCCGGTGGCGGCTCGTCGGTGAGATTGAGCCCCTCGCCGTGCGCGATATCCTCGAATTTCTCGGCCAGCTGCGCGGCCTGCCGCGCCGACTGCATGTGGATGCCGAGCGCGCGGCCCCGCGCCGGATCAAAGCCGGACTTGCGGGCGACCGAAAAGGCACGCAGTTGCACCAAAACATCGGAATCCGCCCCGTCCCGGAGCATTTCGTCGCGACGCTTATCCATCTCGCGCGAAGTGCTTTTGACCAGCAACCCGCGTCCTTGCGTGAGGGAGGCCAACCAACAGGCGGCTTTGACACAACCAAGCCTCTCCGCCTCGAGAAGCAGACGCGCATAACGCGGATGCACCGGGAAGGCGAGCATGCGACGTCCGAGGTTGGTGATGTCTCCGCCGTGGTCGAGCGCCCCGAGGTCACCCAACAATTCCACGGCCCGCGCCAAAGCCCGCGGTTCGGGTGGTTCGAGCCAGCGGAATCGGGTCAAATCCCCGACCCCCGCGGCTTTGAGCGAAAGCACCACCTCGGCCAAATCCAGCCGCTTCACTTCGGGCAACTCGCTCTCCGCCCGTTGTTCGTGGTCCTTGGTCATCCAGAGCCGCACACAACACCCCGGCGCGGTGCGCCCCGCCCGTCCGGCGCGCTGGTCGGCGGACGCTCGGCTGATTTTTTCGACCAGCAAGGTATTGATCCCGCGCCGCGCATCATGACACGCCATGCGGGCCAAGCCGCTGTCGACGACGAGAGTCACACCCTCGATGGTCAGCGATGTCTCGGCCACATTGGTCGAGACGATGATCTTGCGTTCGCCGCCCGGCGCGACTGCCTCATCCTGCTCGCGCGGAGGCATTTCCCCGTGCAGAGCGAAGACGGCAAAGTCGCGCAAGGCGGAGGTCGCCCGGATTTCCGCTATGGTCCGCTGGATTTCGTAGGCCCCCGGCATAAAAACCAGCGCGTGGCCAGATTCCGGGGCATGCGCCGCAAGAGCCTCCGCGGCCAGTTCCCACGGAGGCGCGTCGCCCGGTGGGCGCTCGGCATGGCGGATTTCGACCGGAAAGGTGCGCCCCGCCGATTCGAGCACCTGGCAGGGGGCGAGGTATTTTTCCAATTCGCCAACTTCCAGGGTGGCCGACATGACGACGAGTTTGAGGTCGGGACGTACGGACTCCTGCAACTCGAGGGCGCGGGCCAGGGTGATGTCGCCGTAAAGGTGCCGCTCGTGGAATTCGTCGAAGACCACGGCCGACACCCCGCGCAACTCCGGGTCGCCGATCATGCGGCGGAG
>CAMBSX010000126.1 GCA_945870655.1 Chthoniobacter flavus
CGGCCCGGGGCGGCGGCGAACGCGGTGTGCACGGTGAATGGTTCCGCCAGCAACTCACGCACCTTTTCGGCCGCGAGGCGTCCGGAGGCCAAGGTCACGCGATGGTCATCAATCCCGAAATAGGAGGATTGGCCGCGCACCCGCCGCTGGTCGGTCTCCGTCGTGGCCGATGTCTCGTTGCAGTCGATGTAGTAAAGCCGCAGGACGATTTCACGGCCGTCAGGCAGCTTAACCGGAAAGCTGTCACCATCGGCCCAATCGGAGTCAACCATCCGACAGCCCTCAAATTTTTGCAATTCCTGCCCCGCAGCGACCGGGGTCAGGGCGAGGGTAAGAAAAGCGAACAATCGCTTCATAGGAGGATGGGTATCATGCTTTGCTGACGCAAGCCAGCGTGGGCGGAAGATCAGATTTGGTGAACGCCCCTTCATTTGCCGCTGCAGTTGCCTGTTGGCCTTGGCAGGAGCGATCGGTACCTCTAGTATTTTATCTCTATGAACATGCCCCGCATTATCTTCACCTTCGCCGTCATCTTTGTTCTTTTAGGCATCGGGGCTTACCTGATCACCGGCGCCCAGTCTTGGA
Source organism: Chthoniobacter flavus (assembly GCA_945870655.1). Taxonomy (GTDB): domain Bacteria; phylum Verrucomicrobiota; class Verrucomicrobiia; order Chthoniobacterales; family JACTMZ01; genus JACTMZ01. The sequence continues at coordinate 586 of CAMBSX010000126.1, forward strand.
CCGCGCTCATCCCGTCCATCTTTGGTCTTCTCCTCGCCATCGCCGGCGCGGTGTCGCTCAAGAGCCTGAAGCATGGTGGCCACATTGCGGCGCTGGTCGGACTACTCGGGTTTCTCGGCACGGCCAAAAGTCTGGGTAAAGTTCCCGCGCTGCTCTCCGGGGAAACGGTCGATCGCGCCGCGGCCGTCGGTGTGCAGGCAGTTTTCGCGGTGCTCTCCCTGATTTTCGTCGCCCTCTGTGTGAAGTCGTTCATCGACGCACGTCGCGCCCGAACCTCTAATCCTTCCTGATTATGAAACATTCCATCTCCGGTTCCGCGGACGCCACGCAATTGGCCGGAAAATTCGCCCCGCTCCTCATTATTGTCATCCTGCTCCTCGTGGCCGCCGCCGGCGTCTTTGTCACCGTCGATGCCGGCACCGTCGGGGTGGTGAAACGCTTCGGCGCAGTCAAAGACGTGGCCCTGCCCGAGGGGCTGCATTTCAAAATGCCGTTTGCCGAGGAGGTGGTGCCCATGAGCACGCGTCTTACCGCGAGTGAAGCCAAAGCCACTGCTGCCTCGCGCGACCTGCAGATTGTCACCACCGATGTCACCACGACCTATGCGATCAACGGTGCCCTTGCCCCGCTGACCTTCCAGCAGGTGGGCACGCCGGACAAAATCGCCGCGACCATTGTCAATCCCGCCGTCCAGGAATCAGTCAAAGCAGTCACCGCAAAATTCACTGCCGAGCAATTGGTGACCCAGCGTGAAGTGGTTAAACAGCAGATCCAGCAAGCCATCGAATCGTTCATCAACACCACCCTCGATGACAAAGAAGTCCAAGGCGCCCTGAACATCGCCAACGTGGCCATCACCGACTTCAAATTCTCCGAGGAGTTCAACAAAGCGATCGAACTCAAGGTGCAGGCCGAGCAGGCCGCCTTGCAGGCCAAAAACGAAAAGCTCCGCCGCGTGACCACGGCCGAAGCTGCCGCCGAGGAGGCGAAACTGGCGGCCGCCGCCCAAGCTTTCACCATTGAAGCAGAATCGATCGCGCGGGCGGAAGCGATCACCCGCGAAGCGGAAGCCTTGAGCGGGCGCCCGGAAGTTCTCCGTCTGCGCACGATCGAACGTTGGGACGGCGTGATGCCCCGCATCACCAGCGGCGAGGGTGTGCTGCAAATGCTGCAACTCGACCCCCAAATGCTCGAGGGATCCGCAAAGAAGCCGTGAACCCGGCCGGCGAGCCCTGGCGCATCCGCGCCGAGATCGACCACGGAGCCCTGCGCCACAACGCGGCGGCCATGCGCAAGGCGGTCGGAGACCACACCGGCCTCATCGCCGTGGTCAAAGCCGACGGGTACGGGCATGGCGCCCCCGAAGTGGCCCACACCCTCTCGCCCTTCACCGAGCAATTCGGAGTGGCCACGCTGGGTGAGGCGCGCGCGGTACGCGCTGCCGTGCCCGACAAAGATATTCTCATTCTCAGTCCGTGCCTGCCGGATGAGCGCAGGACAGTGGTGGACGAAGGTTTCATTCCTGTCGTCTCCAGCACGGCCGAGGCGAGGGCTTACGCCCAACTGGCCGAAAGCGCGTCCGTGCGCATCCATCTGTCTATCGACACCGGCATGGGTCGTATCGGCGTGTGGCAGGACGACGCGGTCAAAACCGTGCACGATATCGCGGCCATCGGCGGCCTCGATCTGGAAAGCATTTCGACGCATTTGCCGGTGGCCGACAGTGACCCGGATTTCACCGCGGAAGAGTTGGCGGCGTGGGACCGGCTGGTTGCGCAGCTGCGACGGATGGTGCCCGGTACGAAATTTCATGCCTTGAACAGCGCGGCTTCGCTGAGCGCGCCACGGCCCGCAGCGGACCGCATCAGGCCCGGGCTCGCCCTCTATGGTGTTTCTCCCCTCCCCGGCTTTAAAAAGTTGCTCCGCCCGGTCCTGACCTTGAAAACACGCATCACTCTGGTGCGCGATGTCGGACCCGCTCGGGGGATCAGTTACGGACGCGATTTTATCACGACGAAACCGATGCGCATCGCCACGCTGGCCGCGGGGTATGCCGATGGCTACCCGCGACAGACCTCAAACCAAGGCGCGCAGGTACTGATTCGCGGAAAACGCTGCCCGATCCTCGGCCGCGTCACCATGGATCAATTCATGGTTGATGTGACCGATCTACCGCGCGACGTGGCGGCCGGAGAAGAGGTTGTTCTTTTCGGCAAACAAGGAGATGAAGAAATAACGGTCGGCGAAATTGCCACGTGGGCGGGAACAATCAGTTGGGACATTCTCACGCGGCTGGGCAAGCGGGTCGTGGTGCAACACCGGGATTTTTGGCCAAAGGTTGAGGCATCGCCTTTGTTCGAACAAATCCCGTGCTTCCTCACCCCGCCCCGAGATAGGCCTCGCGGACGCGCGGGTTGACGAGAAGTTCAGAGGCCGGACCTTCCAGAACAAGGTTGCCGGTTTCGAGCAGGCAGGCGCGGTGGGCGAGGCGCAGGGCCATGTTGGCGTTCTGTTCGACGAGGAGGATGGTTGTTCCCTTCTCGTTCAGTTGGCGGATAACGGAAAATATTTCCTGTACGAGCTTCGGGGCAAGGCCCATGGAGGGCTCGTCGAGAATGAGTATCTTGGCCTCGCTCATCAGCGCACGTCCCACCGCAAGCATCTGCTGTTCTCCCCCGCTCAAAGTTCCGGCCAATTGCGTGGCGCGCTCGCGTAAGCGGGGAAAAATATCCATGACCATTCCGAGGTCCCGCCCGCGCGCGGCCTTGTCACGGCGGATCCAAGCGCCGAGTTGCAGGTTTTCCATCACAGTCAGGCCGCCGAAAATGCCGCGGCCCTCGGGCACGTGGGACAAGCCGAGTCGCAAGATCCCGTCGGGGGAAAGACCGCGAAGGGCGCGGCCTTCCAGCATAACCGAGCCCTCGTAGGGCAGCATGCCGGAGAGCGCACGCAACGTGGTCGTCTTCCCCGCCCCGTTGGCCCCGACCAAAGCGAGAATTTCGCCACGTTCGACCTGAAAGGAAACGCCTTTGACCGCCCGGATATCGCCGTAGCGGACAACAAGGTCCTCCACGCGCAGCATGGTTTCACTCATGGCCGTCCTCCTGGCCGAGGTAGGCCTCGATGACCTCCGGGTTTTTGCGCACTTCGTCCGCCGTGCCTTCGGCAATCGTCTTGCCGAAGTCGAGCACGGTGATGCGGTCGCAGAAGGTCATGACCAGCTGCATATGGTGTTCGATCAAGAGCATGGTCACGGAAAAGTGGTCGCGGATCCACCCGAGAAATTCGACGAGATTGAGGGTCTCGGCGGAATTCATGCCCGCTGCCGGCTCGTCAAGCAGGAGGAGCGACGGTTGCAAGGCCATGGCCCGGGCAATTTCGAGCCGGCGTTGCGAACCGTAAGGGAGGTCGCCGGCTCGTTCGTGAATCTCATTGCCGAGGCCGAATTTTTCGAGCAGGTCGGTGCAGCGGACGATCGTTTCCTTTTCGGCCTGCCGCGCGGACGGAAGCTGGATCATCGCTCCGGGCCACGAATAGCAGGTGTGCGCATCGCAGGCGACGCGGACGTTGTCGAGCACGGTGAGGTCGCGGAAAAGGCGGATGTTTTGGAAGGTCCGGGCGATGCCACAATGCGCGATGGTGTTGGGGCGGCAACCAGTAACGGACTCGCCGCGGAAAAGGACGTCGCCCTGGGTCGGGGCATAAATGCCGGTGATAACATTGAAAGCGGTGGTCTTGCCCGCGCCGTTCGGGCCGATGATGCCGTGGGCATGGCCCGGGGTGACCTCGAAGGTGAGGTCGGAGAGAGCGACGAGGCCGCCGAAGCGCATGGTCACGCCACGCACCTCAAGAAGCGGCTTCATTTTTTGTCCTCCTTCTTCAGAAATTCTCGCCGCGGAACGAACCAGGCGAATTCGCGCATACCCATGATGCCGCGCGGACGGAAGATCATGAGCAAGACAAGGATGAGGGGCAGGATGACCATCCTCCAGGTACCGAGGGGTTGAAGAGCCTGGGAGAGAAAGGTGAAAGCCGTGGCGCCGAGGATGGAACCGGCCAACGAACCGACGCCGCCGAGGTAAACCATGACGAGGATCTCGGTCGATTTGACAATGTCGAAGACCGACGGGTTGATGAACTGCAACTGGTGGGCGAAGAGGGCTCCGGCCACACCGCCGAAGAACGAGGAGACGACAAAGGCGGTGAGCTTCGCCTTGCGCGTGTCGACGCCCATGGCGTTGGCGGCGATTTCATCCTCGCGCACCGCGACAATACCCCGGCCAAAGCGCGAGTAGACGAGGTTGCGGATGGTCCAGAGGGTGAGAACCGTCCAAATCGCCGTCCAAAGAAGAGTGGTGTGGTTGTCGATGCCGAGAAAACCGCGCGGGCCGCCGACATACGGGATATTTTCAATTCC
>CAMBSX010000127.1 GCA_945870655.1 Chthoniobacter flavus
CTGCAATGGGCTTCGCGGGGAAAGCTCATTGCCCGGTTGGAGCCACCCGCCCGGCCGGGCCGCCAAGGACGCCCGGACTGGATTACGCGGGCCACGGAAGCTGGTGCGATCAATCGCAGCCCCCGGACGGTGGCGCAAGCGGTCTACGAGGACCGCGGCTGAGACGACGACCGTGGCCAAGGTCTATTTCGACACCGGTGCGCTGGTGAAACTCTACATCGTGGAGCCGGGCAGCACCTTCGTGCAGAACAAAGCCCGGCGAGCTGAGGCCATCCCAATCAACCCGCTGCAAGAAACCGAACTGCGCAACGCCATTCTGGCCGCAGGCGGACGCCGGAGCATCGCCCGCGAGGCCATGCGGCGCAGTCTGGACAATTTCGACGAGGATTTGGCGACCGGGGTTTTCACCCGCGAGACACCCGAGTGGCCTTGGATCTACCGCCGGGCTGACCTGCTGGCCCGCCAATACACACCCCGCTTCCTCTGCCGCACGCTCGATATCCTCCACGTGGCCGCGGCCGAGCTGTGCGGTGCCGACCAAATTGTCACCGGCGACCAGCGCCAGCAGAAATTGGCCAAGGCCATCGGGATGGCCGTAGTCAAAGTCCCCACAGCCGGGCGCTGAACGCACCCCGCAACTCGAAGCTGGCACCACCAGAACCGCGCGCGCAGCGTGACTTGATCAAGCTCGACGTCATCGTCGCCCGCGTCGATCCCTTCAAGCAGCAGTTGGATTTCGCCCCGGCCTGACCCCAGACGGGTTTAAACAGAAGACAACGAGCACCGGAGCGCGCGGGCGCTCGGGGCAGATGGCCACAGGCCACCGCAGGCGAGATGAGCAGGAGCGAGGGAGTCAACGGAACGAAGGTAAATCCCGGACGCATGTTCCTCTCTTCGTTGCGCTGACTCCCTCGCGCCCGCTCATCTCGCCGGCGGTGGCCTGTGGCCATCTGCCCCGAGCGCCCATGCGCTCCGGGCAAAAACTCAGGCCGAGCGGCGGCGGCGCAGCACGTGCGCGCCGAGACCAGCAAGCGCGACGGCCAGGAGCGCGTAGGTCGAGGGCTCCGGGACCACGTTGACGACAAGGCTGCCTTCGCTGAAGTAGGCTTGCTTGCCGCCGCCCAGGTTGAAGGCGCTTGCCTCGCCCATGTGGACGAGATTGGCAAAGTCGATGGTGGCCGTGCCGTCGATGAGAGTGTAAGCGCCGTTGGCCACGGTGCTGTCCAACCCGACGAGATCGTCGATGCCAAAGCGGCCAAAAGTCACCGAGTTCCCGTTGACCGTCAAGGCGTTGCTCAGACTGAAAACAAATTTCGCACCCGCCTCGAGGGTGAGGTTCCCGCCGAGGATACCGCTCCCGCCGAAGGCGGCACCGCTCAAGACGGACACATCGCTCAGGCCGACTTCGCCATCGACCAGAAGAGTGCCGTTCACCACGGTTGTCGTGCCCGTGTAGGTGTTGTTTCCGGACAGGATCGTCATACCGCTGCCGAGTTGGTTGACCGATCCGTTGCCCGAGATGGGGGCCGAGATGTCCGTGCCGGTGCTCTGGTTGAAGTTGATCGTGCCGCTGCCGTCACCGAAGACAATCTTCGGCGTGGAGATTGTCCCCGCTGCGTCTTGGGCGCCGTAGCGGCCGATGTTCAGCGTGCCGGAGGAACCCGCGTTTTGGCCAAGCGTCAGCCCGGAGGAGGCGTTGTTCAAATTGACCTCTGCCTCGTCAGCCACGGTCAGGGTTCCTTGACCCGAGACCCCCACCTGGATGCCGTTCGAAGAATTGGGGTTGTTCCAAGCCGATCCGATACCCATGACCAGCACGCTGTTGTTGCTGCTGGCGGCAGCGTAGCCGATCTGTCCGATCTCCGAACTGGCCGCTCCCCCGTTGCTGATCACCATGCTGCTGCCCGACCCGTTCAAGCCCACGGTTACACCCATCGGGCTGTTCAAGGTGGAACCCGCGCCGGTCACCATGATGCTGTTGTCGGAGGCTCCGGCATTGTAGCCGATGAGGGCACCGCTGGCCGGGTCGCCATCGGCTCCCGAGGCCACCACCGTGGCGCCGTTGGAAACAACCAGGCGGTTACCGGACTCACTCACGCCCACCACCACATTGCCGGAAGCCGCCAGCGTCGTGCCGGCGTTGGCCACGGTGAGGCTGTTGTTGTCATAACCGGCGCCGACTCCGACGAAGACGTTCTCGTAGTTATCGGTGCCTGGGGTGGCAACGGTCACCTGAGCAGTGCCGAAGATGCCGACCGGCAAGTCGGGGCCGGCATACGAAATCGTGACCAGACCATCGGCCCTGGCGGCACTGCTGGGGACACTCATCGTGACATTCGACGCCGAGGCGGCAATGAACGAACCGCCGCCGCCGCCCTCGCCATAGGTCCCCGACCGCCCGTCATACGCACCGCCACCGCCGCCGCTATACCCGCCACCACCACCGCCACCTTCATTTGCTTGACCGCCACCGCCAAAGCCGCCGGCGCCACTCCCCCCTGAACCCCCGCCACTCCCTCCGCTCACGTAGCTAAGCCCACCCGCGGCATCGTTTACGCTCGAACCGGAACCAAAAAATCCTCCTCCGCCACCGCCACCGCGATCTTCTTGACCGCCACCGCCCAAACCGCCGGCGCCATTGGTCCCCCCGCTAGAATACGCCCCAGTGCCGGACGTGTTGGTGCTCGCAGCGTGACCGTGATAGTTGTAGGGTATAGAACCATCCTGCCAACCATATCCGCCACCTCCGCCGGCCACCAGCAGCGGTGTGTTGGTTGGAGCGACCACGAAAGTTCCCCCGCCCCCGCCGCTGACTTGGTCGCCAAAGAAAGTAGTGCGGTTACCGACAGCACCTTGTCCGCCCACCAAAAGATTCAAGGTAACCCCGGAATCAAGCAGGAAACTCCCGCCGATCACAGCCCCATTACCGCCGTAAGCTCCCCCACCCTTGGCGCCATAAGCTGTGATTTCATAGGAAGCAGTCAGAGGCACCGTCCACGTGGCGATGGAGCCCGTGTGTTCGAAAGAAGTGGTGCTGTTGCTGTCCGAGGCCTGCAGGGAGGGCACCAAGCCACAGGCAAGGCTGATGGCAAGAAAAAGGAGTCTATGACGTTTCAAGGATGGGTTTTTCTAAGCCGCGACCGAGGCAGGTTAGATTAAAACGGCTTTCATCAGAGGAGAGGCGCGGCCGTCCCCAACAATGAAGAGTTGCCAAACTAAGCAGCCCGACCGCGAAGTCAAATTGAACTTCAAAAAATCCAGCGAAATGATCACCGGCCCGGGTGGCGGATCGAAAAGCGGGACGCGTGAGAGCAAATTCTGCCGCCGACGCCACCAACGTGCGCCCCATCCCGCCGCCGCAGCGACCTCAAGATCGACCCTGTTCCGGGCGATGGTCTGGAGGGGTGATAGAAAGGTATTGCCGGTTCTTTGTTGCAGCGAAAGGATTCAGGAGTGCGGCGTTCGGTAATTTTACTTGGTTGTCTGGTTTTGCTGGTTGGATGCCCGGCACCCAAGCCCGCTGGGTCCATGCGGTCGAAGTCTGTCGAACCGCATCCGTTGGCCACTGAGGCCCGCCCAGATCTCCCGCAGGCGAATTTCCTGGGAGCGTGGACGATGAATGATGATCAAGGGCAGCCGTTCGATATTATTTTATTTCCCAATGGCCAAGCCGTCTCGACTTGGGCTGAGAGCGCCACTGGTGCCCAGGGAGAGCGCGGGCTCTGGCGCACCGGACCGGACGGAGTCACGGTCTTTTTTCATGATGGCTGGACGGATCGGATCATCCTTCAGGGCGGTGAGTTTTTGCATGAAGGATTCTCCCCGGATCGGCCTTCGGGTGCGGCCCCTTCGAATACATCCGCAGCCTCCCGGGTGGGCAGCGATCGCGCCGGCTTTGTGGGAATTTGGCGACTTAACAAAGAGCCAGATGGTAACTACCTCTACGCCACCCTCCAATCCTCGGGCCGCGCTTTTAGCACCCTCAACGGCGAGGGCACCTGGAAGATGACCGCAGAAGGAGCCCTCTGCACTTGGTCGGATGGATGGAATGATCTCATCTTCCGAACCCCGGAGGGATTTAAAAAACGTGCGTGGGTCGGGGCCGACTCGAAGACCAACCCGCCGGATCTCTCCGAGGCCGTGCGAGTTGGCGAGTCGAGATTTGCCGTTTCGCCTTGAGGTCCTTCATTCGATCGGTCCCGTTCTTGCCGCGGGTAGTTATTACCACGCTGGCGAGGAAACCATCGTGCGCGTTCTTGTGGAACTCTCCGCCTCGGTCGATCAACTCACAGCTGCCTTTGCCCTTTTTTACGCCCCCTCCACCGCAGTGCCAAAGTTGAAAAGGTCACCTTTCTACGCGACCACCCGCCGCCGCCGGCGCCACCCAGCGTAAGCCGCGCCGCCCGCAAAAATGGCCATCGCCGCCCAGGTGCCGGGCTCGGGGATGGGCGCGGCGGGGGCACTGGCTACACGGAACCCCACGTAGCCGTCCTCGACCGTGGGGTCGATGCCGTTGCGGTGGGAAGACGGAAGGAAAGTCGCGTTGAAGTTCCAAGAACCCCCGCGGGTGACCCGGTTGGAACCGGTCACCGCATCATTCCATTCGATCACGTTGCCGCCTTGGTCGAAGGTGGCATAGGCACTGTCGCTCGCGCTGAAGGCGCCGGCATCGCTCAGGTAATTCTGCGTGCCGGAGTAGGTCGAAGACTGCGTGACGGCATAAACTCCATTGTTGTAGTTGGCCTGGTTGGCCGCCCCGCCGACCACGTTGCCCGGGGCACTGTCGCTCTGGGTCGGATAATTCCAGTAACCGGCATTGGTGCCGCCACCCTTGTAGTAGGCGGCCTTATACCACTCGTCCTCGCTGGGTATCCACCAAGTCGCCCCGGCGTTTTTGGTGAAGCTGACCCCGCTGGTCGCCCCGTTGAGGGTGTAAGCACCCGTCTCCGTGCTTGCCCCATTGGTCGCGCCAT
>CAMBSX010000128.1 GCA_945870655.1 Chthoniobacter flavus
AGGGCCCCTTGAGAAAGTCGCTCTTGGAAAGGATGCCCTCCAGTCGTGCCTCGCTGTCGAGCACGGGAAAAATGAATTTGTTGGAGAGGGCCACGCTGCGGCGGGCCAATTCGAGCGGGGCGTCGCCGTAGAATTTCTCCGGAACCTCCTCGAGCGCGTGCCGGGCGATCATGGCTCCGCGGGCAAAAATCACGCTCGTGGCGGTGTCCCACGGAGAAACAATGACGGCCATGCCCGCGGCCTGCGCCTCAGCGGCGAAGTCGGGATCAACCTCGGCTCCGCCCGTGACGACGAGCGCGCTCACTCCACCTTGGAGGGCGGTGCGGTGCACGTTTTCTCGATCGCCCACGAAAAGAACGGTGCGTGCGGGTTCGAGACTGCGGAGGCGTCCGGCGAAGGTATCGGCGTCCATCGCGGCAACCACGAGGGCGTAAGTCTCCTCGGTGCAAGAGAGGGGTCCGGTGAGCGACCGTCCTTCGAATGTCCCGGCAATATTGGCGAGGCTGGCCAGCACTTCCCGGGCGTGCCGGGCCGTCTGCCGCGAGGGCATGACCAATCCGAGCAGTTTGTTTTCGCTGATCGTACCGTGAAAGCGCAGGTCTTCATCCACCACGGGAAGGGCGCGTAGGCGCTTGGCTGACATCAGGCCGAGGGCCTCGGCGATAGGCTGGTCCGGACGGATCCCCACGTAATCCTTGATCATGGCGTCGCGCACTCTCGGGGTGACATCGGGGAGGAATTCGGGTTGCGGTACACCGAACTTTGCCAGAACGAAAGCGATGCGTTCGTTGAGTGCGCCGGCGCGCGCGGGGCGGACACCCTTTTCGCCCAAGCGTTCCTTCAGCGCGGCGTAGGCCACGGCGGAACAGACCGAATCCATGTCCGGGTTGCGGTGGCCGATAACGATGGTTTCCATGGGGAGTGAAAGGACACCACGCGCCGTGAGCCAAGGCGGGCTCAGACTGCTGCGTTCTCCGGATCGCCCAGCACTTCGCGCTTGATGCTTTTTCCGGTGCGTTTGGCCCACCAGAGGACAATGGGTGCAGCGACGAAGATGGAGGAGTAGGTCCCCACGAGCACGCCGATGATAATGGCCAGGGCAAAGTCGCTGAGAACCGGTCCGCCGAGGAAAAACAATGCCGCCGTGGCCAGCAGGGTGGTGCCGCCGGTCAGAATGGTGCGGCCGAGTGTTTCATTGATGCACGCATTCATAATTTGGGCGACTGTGCCGCGGCGTCCGGACTTGAGCCCCTCGCGGACGCGGTCGAAGACCACGATGGTATCGTTGATCGAGTAGCCGGCGATGGTGAGCACGGCACCGACCATGACGAGGGAAACTTCCCGTCCGAGAAGCGAGAAGACGCCGATGGTGATGACGACGTCATGGAGCAATGCGACGAGCGCCCCGAGGGCGAACGAGAATTCGAAGCGCAGTGTGACGTAAACGAGGATGCCGAGCAGACCGAGGGCCAGTGCAACGAGTGAACGTCCGGCCAGTTCCTTGCCAACCCGAGGACCGACCGTGTCGGTTTGCTCGATGGTCAGGCCGGCCGCGGGGAAGTCCTGCTGCAATTTCGTGACGAGGGCATCGGCTGTGCCGAAACGGCTTTGCACGGTGATAAGTTCACGGCCTTCTTCCGTCGCGGTTTGCAGGGTGGTTTCGCCCAAGCTGGCGGCCTCGACACTCTGCCGCAGGTCGGCAAGCGGGACATTCGCGGTCGCGGCCAGCACGACAAGGTCGCCGCCGGTGAAGTCGACGCCGAAATTCTTCTCTCCGCGCCAGGCAAAGAAGCCGACCGACCCAAGAATGAGGACAAGAGACGCGGCGAGTGCAATGTGGCGTTTACCGAGAAAATCGATGCTGTGGGACGGAATCCAGTTGAGCATGCTCAATTTTTTCAGCCCGAAATTGTCCAGCATGAACCCGAAAACCGTGCGGGTGAAAAGCAAGGCCGAAAACATCGAGGCGATGATGCCGAGGGTCAGGGTGATGGCGAAACCCTTGACCGGGCCGGTGGCCTGCCAGAAAAGAATGGCCGAGGTGATCAGCGTGGTCACGTTGGCGTCGAAGATGGCGGAGAAGGCTTTGTCGTAGGCCGAATTGACCGCGGCCCCGAGCGATTTTCCCGCCGCCATTTCTTCGCGGAGGCGCTCGTAAATGAGGACGTTGGCGTCGATAGCCATGCCGATAGTCAGGATGATGCCGGCGATGCCCGGCAGGGTGAGGACGAAGTTGAACATGCTCATCGCCCCGAAGAGGAGGACGAGGTTGACCGCCAGGGCCAAACAGGCGACGAGGCCGGCCAGCCGATAATAGAAGAGAACAAAAAGGAGGGTGAGGGCCAGCCCGAGAATACCGGCGCCCACGCCGCTCCGGATGGAGTCCGCTCCGAGCGAAGAAGAAACGCTGCGGGTTTCTTCGATCTCAACCGGTGTTTTGAGCGGGTTTTCGAGAACGCTGGCGAGATTGCGGGCCTCTTCGTCCGAGAAGCGGCCGGTGATGACGGCCTCGCCGCCGTAAATCGGTTGGCGGATGTTCGGGGCACTCTGCACATCGCCGTCGAGCATGATGGCGAGGCGCTGGCCGACATTGTTGGCTGTGAGGTCGCCGAAAATGGTGCCGCCCTCGCTGTCGAGCGTCATGGCGACGCCGTAACCTTGCACGTCGTAAAACGGATTGGCTGCCGTGACGCGGTCACCGGTAAGATCGGCGCGCTGTTTGACCAGCAAGCGCACAGTCTCCTCTTTGCCTTCGATCACTTCGGCATACTCCTTGACGACATAACCGGGTGGAAGGACACCTTGTCCGGCGTCAACTTGGGCCAAGACGGAGTCGCTCTGCGGATGAACGAGGGCGAACTCGAGTTTCGCCACGCGCTGGAGCTGCTCTCTGGTCTGGGAAAGTTGTTCCGTGTCGAGGCCTGGAATCTGAACCAGGATGCGGTCACGGCCCTGGGCGGCGATGACCGGCTCGCTCACCCCGAATTGATCCACGCGTTTGCGGATGACCTCGATGGCCTGGTCGAGGGTCGTGGGGGTGATTTCCTCGCCGTCTTGGCCGACCAGACGAAGGAGGAACGAGGTGCCGCCCTGCAGGTCGAGACCGAGACGGATTTTCTTCTCTGGCGGGAGGACCGCTTCGAGACAGAAGGTGAGGAGCAAGACAGTGAGGACGAGCCCGATCATCCGCTTGCGGAGCGAGAGGTCGGTGAAGAAATACCAGATAAACAGGCCCAGAAGGAGCAGGCCGAAGGCGAAAGTGAGGGTCGGGCTCATGGTTTGGTGGTGGCGCGAGGTCGGACGCGCGGAGGGATCAGTCTTCGGTGGACTTGGTCACCGAAACAACGGCGGCTTTGTCCATTTCGATTTTCACGTTATCGGCGACCTTGAGGAGGATGGTTGATTCTTTGACGTTGGCCACGATGCCGTGGATTCCCCCGCTGGTGATGACTTTGTCACCTGTTTTGATCGCGGTCACGAGCTTCTGGTGCTCCTTTTGTTTTTTCTGCTGCGGGCGGATGAGAAGGAAGTAGAAGAGGACCGCGATGATGATGAGCGGGAGGAACTGAAAAAGCACCGGTGGTTGCTCGGGGGCGCCGGGTGCGGCTTGGGCGAGAAAAGTCATGAATTCCATAGAGTCGCGCAGGGTAGGCGAGGCGCGGGGCGGATCCAAGGAATTTGCGGACCCCTTCTTTGGACTTTGCGGGGCGGGAGCGGGCCGGTAGTAAGAGCCCCCGGATGACGGAGCTTGAACTTCCTGGCTGGGAATTGGTGCGCCGCGGCAAAGTCCGCGAGGTCTACGCGCGGGAGGACCGCGTGCTTTTGGTGGCGAGCGACCGTCTCTCCGCCTTCGATTGCATCTTGCCCGACCCGATCCCGGGCAAGGGGGAGTTGCTGACCCAGCTCTCCGCTTTTTGGTTCCGACGGCTGGACTTCATGCCGAATCACCTCCTTTCGGCGGACTTTGCCACCTTTCCAGCCGAGTTGCAGCCCTTTGCCGGCGACTTGGCCGGTCGCGCCATGCTCTGCCGCAAGACAGAGCCCCTGCCCGTCGAATGTGTCGTCCGCGGTTATCTCGCCGGTGCGGCTTGGGAGGAATACCGGGAACACGGGACGGTGGGTGGACATGACGTGCCGCGCGGACTGCGCGAGGCATCCAAACTTCCCCAACCCCTCTTCACCCCGACAACAAAGGCATCCGAGGGTCATGACGTAGCGATTACCTGGGAAAAATGCCGCCGCCTGCTCGGCGATGATCTCGCCCACGCGGTGCGCGAGGCCAGCTTCGAGGTCTACGACTACGGCCGGGTACAGGCCGCGCGGGCCGGCGTGATCATCGCCGACACCAAGTTCGAATTCGGGTTGCTCGGCGAAGAACTTTTGCTCATCGACGAATGCCTCACCCCCGACTCCTCGCGTTTCTGGCCGGCCGAGGCATGGAATCCGGGCCAGCATCCTCCGAGTTTCGACAAACAATTCGTGCGGGACTGGTTGTTGCAATCCGGTTGGGACCGTCAGCCGCCCGCTCCGCACTTGCCGCCGGAAATCATCGCGCAGACCGCAGCGAAATACCAGGAGGCCTACGAACGCCTCGCGCTCGGCCGCCACCCGGAGTGAACGCGGAGATCGACCAATTCATCCTGTATCTCGCCACCGAGCGGGGACTTTCCGACAACTACCAGCTGAGCACGCGGTCCTCGCTTGAACTTTTCGCCCATTGGTCGGGGGAGGCCGGTCTTGGCGCGGTTTGGTCGGCGGTGACCCCCGAGCAGATCGGCGAATTCCTCGGCTGCCGCAAAAAGGGCGGTGCGGCTGCGGCAACCATCCGCCTTCATGCCGTGGCCTTGCGCATTTTTTTCCGCTTCCTTGCGCAGCGCAGGATGCTCGAAAGTGATCCGACCGAATTCCTCGGTGTTCCGAAGGTTGAA
>CAMBSX010000129.1 GCA_945870655.1 Chthoniobacter flavus
CCGGCCGCTCGGATTCCCCCCGCTTGATTAGGGCCGTAAACGACAATTGTTCCCGCTGCGGCCGACACCCACCGCCCCTCTTGGCGGACGTCCCAGGAACCGCTTTCCAGAAACTCCACCGCATGCCATTGAAAAGATGGACGGTCCACGAAGAAGCCTGGTTCGCACACCTCGTATCCTGCGCAGACCAGAGCCAGCGGCCACCGGTCCGGAGGCTTGAGAAAGATGTAGCGGCCGCGCCGGATGCGTGCTGCGACAAATCCCGGTGGGGGAAGCGGTCGGGAAGACATGGAAGTCAAAAATATCCATCATGTGATCAAGCTAATCCATTGCAAAACACATTCAGTCCGGTGACGATGACTTTTTTCGTTCGAACGATGCTCAAAGGTATCCATCCCGCCATCAGCCCCGACCTGCTCAAAACGCTGGCCGAGATGGGCCACGGCGATGAAATTGTGTTGGCGGACGCTCATTTTCCGGGACACAGCATGAACAATCGTGTTCTGCGCGCGGATGGTCTGGCGATGACCACTCTTTTATCCGGCATTCTGCCGCTCTTTGATCTCGATACATACGCTCAGCCGCTTGTCATGATGGCGCCCGTTCCCGGGGACACCCTGGATTTGGCGGTGGAGGAGAGATACATGAATGTCATCCGGGCTGTCTGCCCCGCCGCGCCCGCGCCGGAGCGTATTGACCGTCTGGCCTTTTACCAGCGCGCACGGCTGGCTTATTCCGTAGTCGTGAGTGGCGAAGTTTCCAAATACGGCAACCTCATCTTGAAAAAGGGAGTAACCGGAGCGGTCAATTTATGAACGAGGTGGCGGCAACTTTGACTTTGCTCTCGCGGCAAATCGGCCGCGAGGATCGCCGGTTGGCCATCCTCGGCGAAGGTAATACCAGCGCCGATCTTGGCGACGGCACCTTTTTGGTCAAATCCTCCGGGTGCAGTTTGTCGGATCTCGATGAGTCGGGATTAAGTCGGGTCAAGATGGCGCCGATCTTGGCCGCCTTGGACGATAAAACACTCGACGACTCGGGTGTCCGGACGGTTTTGGAGGAGTCCCGGGTCGACGCATCGCCAAAATTGCCATCGGTGGAGACATTCATGCATGCGGTCTGCTTGTTTGAAGGGGGGGGCAAAATGGGTCGGGCACTGCCACGCGGAATCGGTCATGTCCATCCTCTGCTCCGAACACGGCGCGAAACCATTCCTCGGGCACATCTTTCCCGATGCCGTTGTGGTTTGCGGACGGCAGGTCGCGGCGGTGCCCTACATTGATCCCGGACTCGAATTGGCCCGCGAGGTGCGCCGTGTGCTGCGCGAGTTCCGCGCCGCGCACGGGACGGCACCCAAAGTCATCCTTCTGGAGAACCACGGGCCGGTCGCTCTGGGTGGGAGCGACAAGGAAGTGCTCAACATTCTCCTCATGCTCGACAAGTGGGCCCGCATCTTGGCCGGCACGCTGGCCGTCGGAACGCCGAGGTTCCTCCCGTCCGCGGTCAGCGAGCGCATCGATCAGCGTCCCGACGAAGACTATCGCCGCGCGCAGATCGTCAAAGGTCCGGGTTAAGTTAAGGCCAGGCTGCGCACTTAAATTTCAACACGCTGAAAACTGTAATCTAAACACTGAACACTTCCCCATGCCCAACCCTGTCTTTTCTCATCTCCCCAAAGTCGGCATCCGCCCGACGATCGACGGCCGTCTCGGCGGCGTGCGTGAATCCCTCGAAGTCCAAACGTTGGGCATGGCCAAAGCCACGGCCAAACTTATCGCCTCGAAGCTGCGCTATCCTACGGGCGAGCCAGTCAAGTGCGTCATTGCTGACACTTGCATCGGGGGAGTGTCTGAGGCTGCCGCCTGCGCGGAAAAGTTTCGCCGCGAAAATGTCGGCGTCTCACTGACCGTCACGCCCTGCTGGTGCTACGGATCGGAGACTATGGACTCCGACCCGCTCATCCCCAAAGCGGTCTGGGGTTTCAATGGTACGGAGCGACCGGGCGCGGTTTACCTGGCTGCGGCTCTGGCCGGGCACACGCAGAAGGGGCTGCCGGCTTTCGGGATTTACGGACGCGACGTGCAGGACGCGGGGGACAAAGTAATTCCCGCCGACGTAGAGGCGAAGATTTTGCGCTTTGTTCGCGCCGGGTTGTCCGCGGCGACAATGCGCGGTCGCGCCTATTTGGCCATGGGCGGCACGTCGATGGGTATTGCCGGCTCGATTGTTGACCCTTCCTTTTTCGAGCGGTGGTTGGGAATGCGTGTCGAGGCCGTTGACATGACCGAATTTATCCGGCGCATCGAGCGCGGGATTTACGACACATCCGAATTGACCAAAGCGCTGAAGTGGGTCAAAGCCAACTGCCAAGAAGGCAAGGATTGGAACAGTGCGAAGACCAAACGGTCCCGCAAGCAACTCGATGCCGAGTGGGCAACATCGGTGAAGATGGCCCTCATCGCGCGGGATCTCATGGTTGGTAATCCGCAGTTGGCCAAAATGGGATTCGGCGAAGAGGCGCAGGGGCATTATGCCATTGCTTCCGGGTTTCAAGGACAGCGCCAATGGACGGACCACATGCCGAACGGTGATTTTCTCGAGGCCATGCTCAATACCTCGTTCGACTGGAACGGTCCGCGCGCCCCGTACATTGTGGCCACGGAGAACGACGCGCTCAACGGGGCGAGTATGCTCTTCGGTTATTTGCTGACGAACACCGCGCAGATTTTCGCCGACCTGCGTACCTATTGGAGCGCCGCGGCGATGAAGCGTGTTTCCGGCGAGACCCCGACCGAGGCCGCGGCGCAGGGGATTCTTCATCTGATCAATTCCGGTCCCGCGGCACTGGACGGGTGCGGGGAGCAAACGATCAAGGGACAACCAGCGATAAAGCCGTTTTGGGAGATCATGCCTGCCGAGGTGAAAGCCTGCCTCGGTGCGACGACGTGGCATCCTTCAATCACCGAGTATTTTCCCGGTGGCGGTTGGAGCACCCGCTATGTGACGCGCGGTGGGATGCCCGCGACCATCTTCCGTCTCAACCTTGTGCAGGGTCTCGGTCCGGCGCTGCAAATCGCCGAGGGACAAACCGTCGAATTGCCGGACAAGACCCATCGTTTGCTGGAGGAGCGCACCAATCCGACCTGGCCGACCACATGGTTCGCCCCCCGTCTAACGGGGCAGGGGCCATTCGGCGACACCTACTCGGTGATGAACAACTGGGGCGCGAACCATTGCGTGATGAGCTACGGCCATATCGGGGCTGACCTCATTTGTCTGGCTAGCATTCTGCGCATTCCGGTCTACATGCACAATGTCGACCGTGAACAGGTCTTCCGTCCAAGTGCTTGGTCCGCCTTCGGCACCGATGACCTGATGGGCGCCGACTTCCGCGCCTGTGCCAATTTCGGCCCTCTCTACTGAGTGAAACCCGGCATTCACTGGGTTTATACAAGGTCGGCTCTCGGAGTGGGGGGGTGCCATCGCCATCCCTGAACTACATGTCAGTACCGCCGCAACTTTCTTCTCCCAGCGACATGACCAAACCCAAAGCGGTAGCCGCCTCAAGCGCCGTCGTCCCTCGCGGCGCGCTCTGGCCGTTTGCCTTGCTCGCCAGCTGTTTCCTCTGGTGGGGCGTGGCCAACAACATAACCGACCCCTTGGTCAAGGTCTTCAAGGAGATCTTCGGGATGTCGACCTTCCAAGCCTCGCTCATCCAGATGGCGTTTTACGGCGGGTATTTCTGCATGGCCCTGCCGGGTGCGATGATTGCTCGTCGTTTCAATTACAAGACCGGTGTGCTCGTGGGACTCGGTCTCTATGCCGCGGGCTGCGGCTTGCTTTATCCCGCGATGCTTACCGCGCAGTTCGCCTTTTTCTGTCTGGCCTTCTACGTCCTCGCTTGCGGCCTTGGCATCCTCGAGACCAACGCCAACCCCTACGTCCTGGCCCTCGGGTCGGAGGATTCGGCGACGCGGCGCCTCAATTTCGCGCAGTCGTTCAATCCCGTCGGCTCGGTGGCCGGCATCATCATCTGCCAGGTCTTCATCATGGCGCGACTGCCTTTCGACGATGAGGGGCGCCTGTCCATGACGCCGGCCGAGGTGCCGGCCGCGCTTTCCACGGTCATCGCGCCATACCTGGCCATTGCCGCCATTCTGGTCGTTGCCTGGTTCCTTATCCTAGCCACCAAAATGCCTCTCGCCGCGGAGGAAGACGACAAAGTGCCCTTCGCCACCGCTGCCGGACGCTTGTTGCGGAATCGCTTCTACCTTTTCGCGGTGTTCGCGCAGTTTTGCTACGTCGGGCTGCAGATCACGGTTTGGACCTTCACCAACTTTTACATTCCCGAGCAAATCGGCGTCTCGCAAGAAGTCGCGCTGCAGTACCACACCGCAGCCCTTGTCCTCTTTGGCCTGTCGCGGTGGGTCTTCACCGGCCTGATGAATTACTTCCGCGATGCCACGTTGCTGGCTTTGGCGGCCCTGGCCGGAGTGGTGCTCTCCTTAGTCGTGGTTTTCGTCGGCGGCATGCCGGGCGTAATTGCCCTCATCGCGCTCTCCGGCTGCATGTCGCTCATGTTCCCGACGATTTTCGGACTCGGCTGCTCGGTGGTGCGCGAGGACACCAAGCTGGCTTCGTCCGGCATGATCATGGCCATCATCGGCGGCGCGCTGATCACTCCGGCCCAAGGTGCTCTTCTCGATGCGTTCGGCGTCAGCTTGTCTTACCTGCTGCCCTTGGCCTGCTTTGCCGTGATCTTGCTCTTCGCCCTCGCCGCCCCGCGTCGTGCTTAAGACGGAGCGTCCTTCTCCAAAGCGCGCGCATGCAAATGGTGCTCGCGCCTCGGCCCTTCATTTAGCTCCGGTCTTTACAGGCTTGGCTGCATGGTTTGACACCGGTCATGGCAGACAC
>CAMBSX010000130.1 GCA_945870655.1 Chthoniobacter flavus
CTCGAGAACGTCGAGTATCGCGGGATCAAACTGCGGCGCGGCGACCAAATCGGTCTCCTCCTCGCTTCAGCCAATCGCGACGAGCAAAAGTTTCCCTTGCCCGACATCTTCAACCCCGCGCGCAGCCCCAATCCCCACGTCAGCTTCGGCGCCGGCATCCATTTCTGCATCGGCGCTCCGCTCGCCCGCTTGGAGCTCCAGACCGCCCTCCGCGTCCTCTGCCAACGACTTCCCACCCTGCGACCGGACGGCAAGGCACGCTACCGCGACACATGGCACTTCCACGCCCTTGAATCGCTCCCGGTGGCTTGGTGATTCCTAAGACCGGAACCTTCTGCTTGCTCGGCCGGTTGCCAACTCTGCCACCCATTCCAAAGCGCCCTCCTCACCATTGCGGCGACTGTTGCGCCATGCTGCCTCCGCGTTTATCATTTAAGGTGCTTTCCTTTGCTCGCAGTTTCTGCAGCCCTTTTCGTTGGATAATCTTGGTGCTGAATTATGGCTCGGCCGGGTTGGCCGACACGGAACTCAATGTGCCCGGGCACCGGCTGGTCTGGAACGACGAGTTTGAAGCACCTGCGGTGGACGTCAGCAAGTGGGACGTCGCCGTCGGGGTCAATGCTTGGTATCAGCGCGCCAGCGATGGTCGGTGGGTGGAACCGCAATGGTTCAATGAGCCCTTCGCGCCGTGGCTTCAGGCCGGAACCATCAATGGGGAACGCCAATACTACTCGCCGAACAATGTGACGGTGAACGATGGCGTGCTGCAGATTCAGGCCAGGCGTGAGTCCGTGGCCAACCCGGTGGGCCTCTACGATCCGCAGTTCCACCGCTACACTTCGGGAAAACTGAACACCGCGGACGAATTTCAGTTCCGCTTCGGCATCGTGCGGTGGCGGGCCCAGTTGCCGGCGGGCCAGGGCATGTGGCCAGCCCTCTGGATGCTCAATGCCCCGACCCCCTGGTATTGGGATGATGAAATCGACGTGATGGAGGCCCGTGGATCGCTCCCAAACATCACGACCAGCGCCCATCACTTCAAAGTCGGCGTCGACCGCGTCAACCAATACAACAGCGCCGAGCTCAACACCGGCCTTAATCTCCAGGCCGGCTTCCACGAATACGGGTTGGAATGGACGTCCTCTCGCATCCAGACGCACTTCAATGACCGAGTTGTTTTCACCGATACCGAGAGAGTGCCCCAAGGCCCGATGTTTCTCATCATGAACGCCGCCGTCGGCGGTCTTTTTGACGGCGTTCCGGCCAGCGACACGATCTTTCCGAGCAACTTTCTCATCGACTGGGTGCGCGTGTGGCAACCCTCCGCTTGGCCCAGCGACTTGGCCGATGGTGACTTCGAGAACTACCAGGGAGCGCACTGGGCGAACTGGAACACAATCGATGACGGTAACCTGAGCGCCGCTACCAATGGTGCGCTGCACGGGAGTTCTTCGGTGCGCCTTGCCCGCCTGAATACGGTTGTTCCGGGAGAAATCAGCGCGTCCAACCTGCTCACTGATGGCAGTTCCGATGCCTGGAGTGCCTGGCTCAACCAGCTCGATGGAAGTGGCAAGGTGACTTCCGGTGCCGGGACCACTCCTGCGAGCATACCAGCCACCGCAACGGATGACACCGTCACCCTCGGCGTGCACCAGAACAGCCCCTCCCCCGGGGCCAATGCCGTGGTCTACCGCCAACTCAACGGTGCTTCGGTGCGCGGGCGAAGTCTGACCTACACGGGGACGATCCAGATCACCGAAACCTTTCCCATCGGGACGGAGGCAGTCGCGTTTATCCGCATCTTTCAACCAGATTATAGTTTTTCGGATCTCATGACTTCGGTCAAGGCCGGGGGCACGTTCACCATCCAAGCAGATATTCCCTCCACGGACGTCCCCTTCGTTCAGGTCGGCCTCGAGACCAGCGGCCCGACACGTTCCCCCGGACGCCTCGTCGCCACCGCGTTGAGGCTCGTGGATCATGCATCCACTCCCCCCGCCCCGGCAGACGACCGCACCGGGTTTACCCAGACGGTCGCGGCACGCCCCGGAGCAATCGTCCGCTACGGACTGATGGCGGCCAATTCCGCCGCCGACCCGCTCGGACCGGGCGCCGAAGGCCGCCTGCGACTCGAGTTTCTCAACGCCGCGAGCGTCGTGCTTTCTGAAGTGGTCACGCCACTGGTCGATGCAGCAAGCCCGCAGCACGCGACCGCTTGGTCGCTGGAAAGTGTCACGCCCGCCGCAGCGGCGTGGACAAGGCTCTCGATTGAGCGTTTTACCTCCAACCCCGAGACCGATGCCTCAGGCAGCTTGGTTGCCGACGCGGTTTTTCTCCAGGTTCCAGGCCAAAGCGCGCTGCCCCAGTTCACTGGCCAACCGGCCCGCCGGCTTGTCGTCAGGGACGGAGACCCACTCGTCCTCGATATCACCGTCAGTTCGGCCAGCCCCTTGACTTACCAGTGGTACCACGAAGGCAGAAAGACCTCTACCACAGAGGATGCCACCTTGGTCGCCACGCCGGCCTTGGCTGGGACCCATTTCGTGGTCGCCCGAAACGCCGCCGGGCCGATCATTGGCGCGATCACGGTCCTCACTGTGCTCGATGCAGGGCCCGACAACGACGGAGATGGTATCAGCGACGCAGATGAGACCGCTTTTTACGGCACGAACCACCTTCGCACCGATTCTGACGGCGATGGTTTTTCCGACTATTACGAGCTCTTTCACACGTTGACCGATCCTCTCGATGCTGCCAGCGCTTTCCGAATCACCGCCGTCGCGCTCGTTGCCGGGCAGTTGGAGCTTACGTTCGAGTCAGTCCCCGGCCTCCACTATCAACTTGAAGCTAGCTCGGACCTCGTTGGCTGGGAGCCCGTAGGTCCGGCCTTTGTCGCGACGGAAAAGAGCACCTCCTACCGCGATCCGCTGCCGTTCTCCGCCACCACACCGAGATTTCTGCGGGTTACGGTCAATCCCTGACACCCGCTGCGCCTCGGTGCTCTTCGCTCTGCCGCCTTTCCCGTGCCGGAAACAGGATGTCCACTGCGCTGCGCCTCATGGGCCTAAGTGCTGTCGCGTCCGACTGATCCTCCTCACGCGGACCGCGGAAACCAGCGCCGGGGTCAGTGCCATTTCAAGCCCCCTTACCCAGCCTTTCCCCCAGCCACTCCGCCGCCAAATCCGCCACCTCTTCCAAAGCCCCCTCCTCCTCGAACAAATGCGTTGCACCGGGCACGATGACCAATTCCGTCTCGCATCTCATCTCCGCCCGCGCCTGCTTGTTCAGGTCAATCACCACGTCGTCCTGCCCGCCGACGATCAGCAGCACCGGACATTGCACCCGGGCCAGCGCCTCTCGCGCCAAATCCGGACGCCCTCCGCGCGACACCACCGTCCGCACCACGCCGGCCGGCAACCCGGCCGCCGCGACCAAGGCGGCGGCTGCACCCGTGCTCGCCCCGATCAGCCCGATGAGCAAAGGCGCCGTTTGCTTCTGCCGCCCGGCCCACGCAACAACTTGGGCCACGCGCCGCGCGAGCAGTCCGATGTCGAAGCGCATCTCGCGGGTCACTTCGTCCGCCTCTTCCTCCTCCGCGGTGAGTAGATCCACCAAGAGGGTGCCCAAACCCTGCGCATTGATTCGCTGTGCGACAAAGCGGTTTCGCGGACTGTGCCGACTGCTCCCGCTCCCGTGGGCAAAGATAACCAGCCCCGAGGCTTCTTCCGGTATGGTCAGGTCTCCCGACAGCACCGCCCCGGGCAAGTCAATCTGCACTGCCCTGTTCACCCGCGCATCCTCCGGCTGTCGGCCAGCGCGGCCCTGACTTCATCGTCCGTGGTCTGATCGAAATGCGCGTACCACTGACCCACCGAGCGAAACCATTCCGGCACCTCGAGCACAACCACTTCATCCGCCTCACGCGCCAATGCGGCAACCGAATCGTCCGCCCCCACCGGCACCGCGGCCGCAATTTTCGCCGCGCCCATCGCACGCAGCGCCTGCAAGCCCGCCCGCATGGTCGCCCCCGTGGCCACCCCATCGTCCACCACGATCACCGTTTTGCCCCGCACCCCGAGCGCCTCGTGTTCGCCACGATAAGCAACCACCCGCCGCTGCAACTCCCGCTCCTCCCGTGCGACAATGCGCTCAACATCTTCCTCCCCCAGCCCAAGGCTCCGCAGCAGCCCGTCATTCAACACCCGCACCCCACCCTCGCCGATCGCCCCGATGGCCAACTCCTCCTGCCCCGGGGCTCCGAGTTTTCTCACCACCAGAACATCGAACGGCGCCCGCAAAATTCCCGCCACCTCGGCCGCCACGGGCACCCCGCCGCGCGGCAAGCCCAGCACCGTCACATCATTCCGCCCCGCATACTTTCGCAGGGCGCCTCCCAACATCCGCCCGGCCTCCGCCCGGTCGGCAAACACCAGCTCGCGGCCGTTGCTCATGGCCAAATTCTCCCACCCGCTGCCGTTCGAAGCTACCCGCAAATGCACTGACGACCTGGGGTGATCGCCCCACAACACTCTCCCGCTCTTAAGTCTGCAACCCAGTACGCTGCCTTTTCTCTCTATCTCTTCTGCACCCAACGCCACGTATTGTTGTCCTGCGGAACCTCGATCCATTCGCCGCTGAACGAGCGGTTGCGCCACAATTCGCCTTGCTGGGCCTGAACGTCAGCCAGCGGCAATTCTCGCTCCGCGGCCAACTGCCTCATGACCACGAGGCGGTCCGCATTCTCCTCCGCGACGGTCTTCTCGACATAGGCTCCGTAGCTTCCCTCCGGCCGGCTCAACACGGAAAGCAGGCCATCACGCCCCTCGCCGACCAGTCTCGAATTTTTGAAGGTCTGGATA
>CAMBSX010000131.1 GCA_945870655.1 Chthoniobacter flavus
TTCACCGACCGCATCGGCGGAAAGTGGTCCATGCTCATCGGCGCCATCGGCACCATCGTCTGCAACTTCATCTTCGGCTTCTCGTCCTTCGTCGGCACGTTCTCGACTTTCGCTCTCATCGCGCTGCTCAACGGCTGGTTCCAGTCCTACGGCGCACCCGGCATGATCAAGATCAATGCCGCTTGGTTTCGCCGCACCGAACGCGGCACCTTTGCCGGCATCTTCGGCATCATGATCCAATTGGGTCAGTTTGCCATCAACACGCTGGCACCTTTCCTCCTCGCCGGCTTCGCCCTCACGTTCTGGGCCATCGGCACCTGGGTCGTCGCTCCCGGCGAATGGCGCGTCCTTTTCATTGTCCCCCCCTTTGTCACGGTGGCCGCGGCGCTCTTCTTGTTCTTCGCAGTCAAAGAGGAACCGGCCGCCGCCGGTTACCCCAACGTGATCGAAGATGAACTCGACAACACCGCCGGCACGACCGTCACCCTCAAAGAATCTTTCACCACCATCTTTACCCATCCGCTTGTTTGGTTCTACGCCATCGCTTACGCCTCGACCGGAGCGGTGCGACATAGTTCAGACCAACTCTCCGTCATGTTCTTCACCGAGCAACTCGGGATTGACTGGCGGGCCAAACCGCTTGCCGTGCTCGTCACCATGAACCTCATGACCCTCGGGGCCGTGGTCGGCTCGATCGCCGCCGGCTTCGTCAGCGACAAATTCTTCAAAGGCCACCGCTCCCCGGTTGCCATGTTCCTCTACTTCACGGAGGCCGTTGTGCTGGCCACCGCCGCCTTGGTTATGCTCGCCGGCTTCATCCAACCCGGCCCCCTCGGCATTTTTCTCGGCAGTATGTTCCTCATCCTGACCTCGCTCACCGTCAACTCCACCCACTCCATCGTCGGCGCCGCCGCACCCATGGACATCGGCGGAAAAAAGATGGCCGGCTTCGCCGCTGGGGTCATCGACTCTTTCCAATATTACGGGTCCGCACTCTGCCTTTTCATCACGGCTATCGTCCTCGAGCGCTACGGGTGGGCCGGTTGGTATCCGGTCATGATCGGCTTCGCCCTGATGGGAGGATTCGCCATGCTGCTTCTCAAGCGGAAACAAAAACGGCTCGCCGCCGCCCAAACGTCATGAAAATTTTTCTCTTCCTCCTTGCCACTGCGCTGACTTTGACCACCGCCACGGCCCAAGGACCACTCCGCATTGAAGGCTCCAACACTTTCGGTGAAAAGCTCGGACCACTCCTCGTCACTGCATTCGAAGGCAAGAATCCGGGGATTCGTGTTGACCTGAAGCGCCCCGGTTCCGGCCCGGGTCTCCTGGCCCTCATCGCCGGGCGAACCGATATCGCCCCCACCTCGCGCCCGGCCAACCGCGCCGAGTTGCAGGCCGCAAAAAAGGCCGGAGTCCGACTTGTCCCCCAAGCCATTGGCAGCTACGGCGTGGCCGTGGTGGTCAACGCACAAAACCCGGTCACAAATCTCAAACCCTCGCAAGTCCGCGCCATCTTCAGTGGAAAGATCACCAACTGGAACCAACTGCGCGGACCCGACCGGCCAATCAATCTGGTTGTTCTCGGGTCCAAGACCGGCGCGCGCGCAGGCTTCCAAAACCTCGCCCTGCGCGGGGATACCTACGCGGCCACGGCCACCGCCCTGCCCGACTATGCCAGGATCCTGGCCGCCGTGGCGGCCGACCCGTTCGCTGTCGGCTATGCGGACATACGCTCCCTCCCGCCGGGAACGCGATCGGTGCTGATCGACGGTGAACCCGCCAATGCCATGGCCATCTACGAGCAAGTCTATCCCTACGCCAGCCCGCTCTATCTTTACACTTTGGAGGGCGGCACCTCCGCGGCAGCCAGAAAATTCGTTCGTTTCGCCCAATCCCGCGAGGGCCAGCGCATCATGGCAAAAGCTGGTTTTGTTCCTCGTCTCCCCGCGGCTCCTTTCTCCGAGCGCAGCCTCGTGCCCTGAGCAACAACCCCTCCGGACCGCGACCACTCCCGGGCCGAAGGAGGCGCACGATGACTCCACCGGCGCTCCAGGGCGCAGCCGACCAGCGAGCGCGGACCTTGTCGGCACGACTGATCCGCCCTACCTTCTCCCGCTCGCGCCCATGCTCACCATTTCACAAGTCACCAAGTCCTTCGGCGGACGCACCCTCTTTGCCGACGCCTCGCTGCAAATCAATCCCGGCGACCGCATCGGGCTGATCGGCCCCAACGGCGCCGGCAAATCCACCCTCTTCTCCCTCGTCCTCGGCGATAATTCCCCCGACGAAGGCTCGGTCAATCTCCAGCGCGGACGCACCGTCGGCTTTCTCCCCCAGGAAAGCGCCCCCTCCGGCGAGGAAACCGTGCTCCAGCTCGCCACCAGCACGTCCGCGGCCATGACCGAGGCCTATGCCACCCTTCGCGCTTTCCCGAGCGAAGACTCGGCCGAACATCACGAAGCCATGGCCACCTTCGTCGAGCACGACGGCTACAACCTTGAAGCCAAAGCCAAACGCATTCTCGCCGGCCTCGCCTTCCGCGAGACCGACTTCCATGTCCCCGCCCGCACCATGAGCGGCGGGTGGATCATGCGCGCGCACCTCGCCCGCCTGCTCGTCATGGAACCCGATCTTCTCATGCTCGACGAGCCGACCAACCACCTCGACCTCGAAACACTCGGCTGGTTCCAGAGCCATCTCGCGGCCTACTCCGGCGCGCTCCTCGTCATTTCCCACGACCGCGCATTCCTCAACACCATCTGTGACGGCATCGTGGAGATCGCACGGCAACATCTCCACCGTTACCGCGGCAACTACGACGACTACCTCCTCGAGAAAAAAGCCCGCGACGAACAATACCTCGCCGCCTACAAAAACCAGCAGCGCGAGATCGAACACCTCCAAGATTTCATCAACCGCTTCCGCGCCAAGGCCAGCAAGGCAGCCCAGGCCCAGGAGCGCATCAAGCAACTGGCCCGCATCAAGCGCCTTCCGCCGCCCGAGAACGCCGAAGCCACGGTCAAATTCCGCTTCCCCCAACCGCCCCGCGGCGGTCAGCGCACCATGGTGCTCGAACACGTCCGCCAAGCTTACGGCGAGCACGTAGTCTACGAGGACCTCAACCTCACGATCGAACGCGGGCAGCGCACCGTCTTGGTCGGACCCAATGGCGCGGGCAAATCCACCCTCCTCAAAATCCTCGCCGGCCTTCTCCCGCTGGAAGCCGGCACCCGCACCGAAGGACACAACGTCAATGTCGGTTACTTCGCACAGCATCGCACCGACACGCTCGACGTCCGCCGCACCGTGCTCGACGAAGCAATGGACGGCGCCAGCGGGGTGAGCGAGCAATCCGTGCGCACCGTCCTTGGTTCCTTCCTCTTCCGCGGCGATGACGTCTTCAAAAATGTCGGTGTCCTCAGCGGCGGTGAAAAAAGTCGCCTCGCTCTGGTCAAGCTCCTCCTCCAGCCCCCGAATCTTCTCCTCCTCGACGAGCCGACCACCCACCTCGACATGGCCAGCATCAACGCCCTTGTCGCCGCCCTGCAACCCTACGAAGGCACGCTGGTTTTCGTCAGCCACGACGTCCATTTCATCCGCTCCCTCGCCACCACGGTTCTCCACATCAACGCCGGCCGCCTCACCCCCTACGCGGGCGACTACGATTACTATCTCGAAAAATCGGGAGCCACCACCGCCCGTAGCGGCCTCGTCGCCTCCCTGCACAATCACCGGCCGGCCGAGCAACCCGCCGGGCCGGTCGACAAACCGAAACTCGGGCTCAAAGAACTCAAGCAACAACGCCGGGCCGAATCGGAAGCCCGCAAGGCGGCCGCCGCGGCCCGCCGTCAGTCCGAAACACGCCACCGTGACCTC
The DNA here is from genome assembly GCA_945870655.1 of Chthoniobacter flavus. Lineage (GTDB taxonomy): Bacteria > Verrucomicrobiota > Verrucomicrobiia > Chthoniobacterales > JACTMZ01 > JACTMZ01. The sequence continues at coordinate 3,880 of CAMBSX010000131.1, forward strand.
GAGCAACGCATCATCACCCTCGAAACCCGCCAGAGAGAGCTCGCGGCCACGCTTGAAACGGCCGCCAACGACGCCAGCGCTTTTCCCCTCCACCGGGAACTGGCCGACCTGACCGAGGAACTTGAACTGGCCAATGAGGAGTGGAACAACCTTTCCGCCCAAGTCGGCACCGCCTTGATTCCCGGCCGGTGACTGCCCGCGGCGAGAGAAGAGAAACATTGGCTGACCACAGCGCCCTGATGTAACTGCCTCCCGGGATGATGGAACATCGACGCCGCCCGCGTTACCCCGGGAAGAACCCGCGGCAGTTCGCGCACAAGTACAAGGAACTTGATCCGGACCAGCACCCCGGGACCGTGGCCAAAGTTCTCGCCGCCGGAAAAACCCCTGCCGGTTCGCATGTTCCCATCATGGTGGCGGAGATTCTCGACGTGCTTGCCCCCCGCCCCGGTGAGGTGGCGGTCGACTGCACCCTCGGTCACGGGGGCCATGCCCGGGCCATTCTTGAAGGAATCGGGCCCGATGGCCACCTCATCGCCCTCGATATCGACCCGCTCGAACTGCCACGCACCGAACAGCGCTTGCGTCAAGCCGGCCACAACGCCGGGCAATTCACAGCCACGAGGTCAAACTTTGCCGGGCTTCCCGCCACCTTGGCCCGATGCGGTCACCCCGGCGCCGATCTCATCCTGGCCGACCTGGGAGTTTCCTCCATGCAACTTGACAACCCGGAACGCGGCTTTTCGGTCAAAACCGAAGGCCCTCTGGACATGCGCATGAATCCCTCGCGCGGGCTTTCCGCCGCGCAGTGGCTGCCAAAGGTTTCCGCGCCGAAACTCGCCGCTGCGCTCATGGCCAACGCCGATGAACCACACGCCGAGCAAATCGCCCGCAGCCTCGCCGGCCGGGATTTCGCCACCACCTGGGAACTGACCGCCGCCATTCGGCGGGCGCTCCCT
>CAMBSX010000132.1 GCA_945870655.1 Chthoniobacter flavus
CGCCACGCCCACTCCTACGGCGGGCGCTTCCACCTCAAGCACTCGAAGACCACCTATCTTGTGTCGAACAACCCGGCTTTGCTCGACGAGGATGACATCCTGCTCGCGCCCGGTGCCGGCGGCGATGTTCTTCTCCGCATTTTTTGCGATTTCGACCGCCTCGTCGGCCGTCTCGAGGTGCTCAAGACCGACCAACCCATTATGGTCGGCGACACCCCCGTGCGCAACGAAGCCGATTTGCGGGATGGCGACATGATCCAGATCGACTCGAACCAGTCGCTGCGCTGCAACTTTTCCGAACGCCTGCTCGAAGAGGAACGCAACGTCATCCATCACCTCGACGTGCGCGATCTCGTCTGCCGTTTCAAAAGCGGCGGGCTCGGCATCGATGGCGTCAGCTTTGCCGCCACCCGCGGCGAAATGATTTGCGTGATGGGCGCCAGCGGTTGCGGCAAGAGCAGCCTTTTGCGCTCCCTTGCCGGCCAATTTCCGCCCGTGCGCGGCCAGGTCCTCTTCAACGGACTTTCCCTCTACGAAAACTTCGACACCCTCAAGCAATACGTCACTTACATCCCGCAGTTCGACGCCTTCGACGAGCACCTCACCATCGGCGAAAACCTCGATTTTGCCGCCGCCATCCGGTCCCCCTACCTTTCCTGGCGGGAGCGCCGACGGCGCATCGACGGCAAGCTGGCCGAACTTGGCCTCAACGAGCGCCGCGACAGCGTGGTCGGGGCGACACACAAGAAGACGCTCAGCGGTGGCGAACGCAAGCGGCTGAACATCGGCTTGGACATGATCGGCTCGGCTGACATCTACCTCTTCGACGAGCCGACCTCGGGGCTGTCGTCGAAGGATTCCGAACACGTGATGGAAATCATCCGCGCCATGGCGCACAACAAAATCGTCATCGTCACGATCCACCAGCCGAGTTCGAAAATATTCCAGATGTTCAACAAGGCCATGCTCCTCGACCGCGGAGGGCGCATGGTCTTTTTCGGCACGCCGCACGAAATGCTCTCCTACTTCGCCGAGGCGGAACATCAGCAGCACTTCGGCACACCGCTGGGCGGGTGCCCGGCTTGCGGCACGACGCGACCGGAATTTGTCTTCGATGTACTCGAGACGCCCCTGCGCGACCTGAGCGGAGACATCATCTACGAGGAGAACGATCGCGGACAACTCGTGCCCGTGCGGCGGTACTCGCCCGACTACTGGCGCGACAAATACGAAGCCTGGCGCCTCATGCGTGACGTGCGCCAACCCGCGCCGGAGCCCGCACCGGGAGACATTCAGGGGGTAGGCACCGAGACCCGGCGGTCTTGGCGGACCGCCCTGCGCGAAGAATTCCTCCAGTTCCGCACCTTGCTGGCCCGCGCCTTTATCAGCAAGCTGCGCAACAAGGGCAACCTGGCCACCACCATGATCGCGGCTCCGGCCCTCGCCGCCCTGATCGGTGCGGTGCTCCGCTACTCCGAGGAAGGCACCTACGACTTCGCTTCGTCGTTCCACATTCCGACCTACTTGTTTCTCTCCTTGGTCGTGGCCATGTTCCTCGGGCTGACCAATAGTGTGGATGACATCATCCGGGACCGCCCCATCCTGCAGCGCGAGCGCAACCTCAACGTGCGGCTCGGCTGGTACATCTTGGCCAAAGTGCTGACCCTTTCGCTCTTCGCCCTGGTCCAGTGCGTCTTCTTCATCCTCATCGCCAATTGGATCCTTGAGGTGCGGGGCATGTTCTGGATTTTCCTTGCCGCCATGGTGCTCACTGCGGTCAGCGGCATCGCCATCGGCCTGCTTATTTCGAGTCTGGTCAGCGAAAGCAAAACCGCGGTCAACATCATCCCCGTGGTCCTCATCCCGCAAATCATCCTCGGCGGCGCGCTGATCAAATACGAAGAGATGAACCAGAACCTCGATTTCGTCTACTCCGTCAGCCGGTGGTTTTCCGAAAATCCCGAAGCGGGCCAACCGCGGAGCGACCTGCAAGTCCCGTTGATCTGCGAGTTCATGCCCATGCGCTGGTCCTACGAGGCCATCGTCTTTGCCCAGGCCAAACTCAACCCGCTGACCAGCCGGCAGGAAAAAATCCAAAGGCAAATCAACCAACTGGCCCGCAGCCCGAGCCTGACGGTCTCCGAGGAGGAGCGCCTCGAAGACCTCAAAGAATTGCTCGCCATGGTCTCCGGCCTGCAGGGCGCCGACACGGCCGCCGTGGAGCGTGAGTTGCGCGGCATCGACCGCGTTCTGGACGGCGAACCCCTGCCCGAGGCACCCGCCGGCTCCATCCCGAGAGGGGTCAGCGCGGAGCGTCTCTACGTCAACCAAAAGACCGCGGACCTCGTGAACAAGGCCGAGATGGAGCAGAGCGACTACCGCGAGACGCGTTTCCTCAACGTTTTCTTCGGCCCGGAGAAACGTTACTTCGGTCTCGGGGGCAGTGTCCTTGTCTTCAACGCGTGGGTCCTCATCCTTTCCTCCCTCGCCATGTTCCAGACCCTCTACTTCGTCCTGCGCCAGCAATTGAAATCGCAGCAACTATGATTCCGCTGGAAGACAACTTCACCGACATTCTGGGCAAGGCAATGCGCGGAAGAGGCCTCTCCGCCGCGGCGGCCGCCCCCTTGGCCGGCCTGACCGAGGCCGCAATAAACCGCCTCCTTGCCGGGGAGTTCGACGAACCGGCGACCCGCGCCCTGGCCGCCGTTCTCCAACTCAATGAGGAAGCCCTTGTTCGGCTGGCATGCGGCGGTTACCGGCCGCAAGTCGAATGTCCCCTCGCCATGGTCATGACCACCACTCCCTATGGCGCCATGACGGTGAACGCCTACCTGCTTTGGGACGAGGAAAACCGCGATGCGGCCATCTTCGACACCGGGGCGGATGCCACCCCGCTACTTCAGGCTGTGGCCTCCCGCGACCTCAACGTGGTCGCCATCTTCCTCACTCATGACCACGCCGATCACGTCCATGCCCTTGCTGTCCTCAAGCGTGAACTCGGAGTGGAGGCCTGGTCCTCGGCCCTCGAACCGGTGCGCGGGACCAAGACCTTCCGTCCCGGCGACCTCTTCAACACCGGTCGCCATTTTATCCGCACCCGCTTGACCCCGGGACACACCCCCGGGGGCACAACCTATGTCATCGAGGGCCACACGTTGCAGGCCGCCATCGTCGGTGACGCCATCTTTGCCGGCTCGATCGGCACGGTCCGGGGCCACTACCAAGAGGCCTTGGCCAACATCCGCCGCGAAATCCTCGGTCTTGCCGATCAGACCATTCTTTGCCCTGGCCACGGCCCCCTTACCACCGTGGGGCAAGAAAAAGCCCATAATCCCTTCTTTGCATGACCACACCGGAACCCACCTTGCGCCAACTCAAAGCGCGCGCCCAGAAACTCAAAGCCGTGATCCATCTCGGCCACGACGGCATCACCGACGCCCTGACCGCCGCTCTCGACCAGGCCCTGGCCGACCACGGGTTGGTCAAAGTCCGCTTCACCGACCACAAGTCCGAACGCAAAGAACTCTCCGGCAGCCTGGCCACCCGCGCCGGCGCCCGCCTCGTCCTGCAAGTTGGCCATACTGCGACACTCTACCGCCCGCCGCTTGACCCGCCCGCGGCGGCGTAACTCCCCGCCCCATCTCAGTCGGCGAAGCGGCTTCCCTTGGGCACCATGCCCCTGGACCCATCCCGTCCGCGCCCGCCGTTGGAACGGGGCCCACTCACCTTTCCGTCTTTACTGCATCACTGAACACTGAAAACTGATCACTTTCCATCCCCACCCCATGCCCTCCCGCATCCGCAACAAGATCATCTTCCTCACGTGCCTCCTCTTCTTTGTTGCGGGAGGCTTTCTTGTTTACCGCTATTGGGTGATGCAAAAGCCCTTCGCGGTCATCCTTTTTCTCTCGGAAAACTTTTCTCCCTCGACCGTTTCCGCCGCCCGGCTTTTCGCCGGGGGTGCCGACTACCGCTTTGCGATGGAATCCCTTCCTTACTTGGCCTTGGCTTCTCCCCGGGCCCGTGATTACGCGGTGGCCGACGTCGCCGCCGCCGCCTCCGCCATCGCCACCGGGCAACTGGTCAACCGCGGTGCACTCTCGGTCACTCCCGACGGACAAATCCTCGAAACCCTTATCGAGGTCGCGCGGCGCGAGGGACGCGCGACCGGGTTGATTGCCAACACCCCGCTGACCGAACCCGCCACCGCCGCATTTTTCGCCCCGGGCTTCGATCCGCGCGATACGGACGGCCTCGCCGTGCATCTTCTCGAAAAAGCCCCTCTCGACCTCGTGCTCGGCGGGGGCGGCGGTCAGCTCGTGCCGGCCGAGCAGGGAGGCACGCGCCAAGACGGAAGGGACTTGCTCCTCGAGGCGCGCCAGCGAGGCTATGACATTGTTCGCACCAAGGAGGAATTAGATAACACCCCCGGCTGGCGCAGTCCGCAAGTTTTCGGCATCTTCGCCGAGGGTGATCTCGCCTTTGCCGAGGACGCCTCCCGCTACCCCAGCCAGCCCTCGCTGGCCGACCTCGTCCGCCGCGGGATCGAGCTCCTCCAATTCAACCGCCGCGGCTACTTCCTCGTGGTCAATGCCGGCCTCGGCGGCCGCGCCGCACAGCTCGGCCGCGGCGAGAGCCTCCTGCGCGAGATCGGCGCCTTGGACGAAGCGGTCGAGGCCGCCCGCCGCTTCGCCGGTGAGGATGCCGTAATCATCGTGGCCGGTCTGGCCAATACCGGCGGTCTGCAACTCAACGCCTTCTCCTTTGCTCCCGACCGCGGCATCGCCGTACT
>CAMBSX010000133.1 GCA_945870655.1 Chthoniobacter flavus
CGGGCATGGTAGGCCGCGCCTTCAATCTCGACGAGGCGCGGTAGCTCACGCTCGAAGCGCATGGCCTGCAGGGCGAGAAAATCCTCGCAGAGCTGCCATTCGTCGAGCAACGGGATGGTTTCGCGAGACTGCGCGGTGGTGCTGTCCCGCAGGAAGCGCGAGAGGTGGTCGATGAAAGCGCGAGCGCGCTCGGGATCGGCGCGCACGATGCCGCGCACCGCGGCGAGGCAATTGAAAAGCAGGTGCGGGGCGAGGCTGGCCCGCAGGTTGCGCAGTTCGATTTCCGACTGCCACGCTTGGCGCCGCGCTCGTTCGAGGGAGAGGCGTTCGGAAAGGTCGAAAACGACGCCGTGCGCTGCACCGGCCCGGCCGGAGGGGAGCCGTTGTGATACTTCCCAGAAAGACAACACGAGCCGTCCCTCAATTTCCGTCTCGCGTGTGCCGCGGTCTTGATCCGCATCAAACAGCGTCCCCGGCGCGATCCCTGAGACCGGCTCCGCGGCGAGCGGGCATCCGTTGCCGATCCGGTCAAAACGCAAGCCTTCTGCCTGGCTCCAAGCCCAAACGCGGAGCCCGGCACTGGCCGTGCCGCGCGCGGCGAAATCGAGTCGGCGGCGGTAATGATCAACAATGGCGGCGATGCCCAGGGTGCAGACCGCGGTGAGGGCGAGGAAGAGGTACATGGATCCGTAAACCTCGGCCCCTTGGCCTAGGCCGGTGAAGGGGCCTCTGTTGTGGAGGACGGCGAATCCGATGAGAAGCGACTCCGCGGCAACGAGCGGTGCTGCTCCCCGCAGTCCGAGAACCACCGCGGCCGCGAGCAGCGGGAGAAGGAGAAGGTAAGGAGGCAGACCGAACGACGTGAAAAAGAGAAGCCAGCCTGTTCCAAGGCAGAGCGGGGCGAGAACAAGCATACGCCGCCACCAGGCAGGATCCGGAGCCTGCGTCCAGACCACGAACGCGGGGGCGAGCAGGGCAATACCGCTGCCGTTGGCCAAAACAAAGGTCGCCAATTCCTGTCCCAACTGCTGACCGAGGATGGTTTCGTCGGCAAAGAGCAAGCCGGCGCCGAGCAACCCGTTTAACGCGGCGGGCAACCAGGGGATGGCGACCAGGAAAACGAGGCAGCCGCGCAAGTCGGTCAGCCGCGGCCGAGGTCCGAGAAAAAGGGTCGCCAGCCAATAAGCCGCCAAGGATTCCAAGGCCAGGCCGACCGGTCCCAGCCAAGTGAGCAAAGCAGGCAGGCCCCACATCGCGTTGTGCAAGACGAGGCCGGCGTAAAGGCCGAGCGCCATCCATGGTCCGCCAAGCAGAATGCACCCCGCGGCCACTCCCGAGAGCGGCCAAAAAGGGCTAAAAAAAATATCACTGCGCGTGAAGGCAAGCCCCACAGAACCGGCCGCCACGCAGGCCAGTGCGGTCAAGACCAAATGGGCCCATAACCGCGGCTGCGGGAACCTACGGAGCGGAGACGCTTCCGCAAGGAGGGCTGCCGAGGACAATTGCACTGCGTCTTGAGACCAAAATCGCGGGGCTATGGTCAATGGTTAATGATAGTCGCCTGCTGCGTCCTAAATCATCAATCGCCCTAAAATGATGATATTAAATAAATAACACCTTAGCGCGACCGCTTGTCCCTTTTTTACCGCCGTCCGTCCCATGGCCCGCTCATCCCCCGGATGGCTGTGACAAGCTAGCTCGGGTTAGGGGCAAACTTGCCTCGTTCTTTGTTGGTTGTCGGGCGCAAGCTCGGCCAACGCCAATGTGGATCGGGCGCCCGCGGGTGCGAAGCGTCCGGTCTTCTAGCGTAGTGAGCGGCGCCACGGTGGGTTTACCTGCCGTGGCGCTTGTCATTTGCTTTCCTATGCTCCCTCGACGAACAACTTTCCGGCCCGCCGGCGCAGGTGGCGGCCCTGGGGCAGATTGAGTTTGGCCGGTTGGCCGGCGGAAAGCGCCAACTGGCGTGCGGCCTCGATGGTTTCGAAATCCACGCTGGTCCCGGTGCGTGCCTCCAGCCAGGCACGGAGCAACCGGCGTTGATGGGCCAGCGGCTTGCTCCGCAGGCTGGGAAGGTCGAGTTGCCTGAGGCTGGCTTCTTGCGCGACGAGGCTCCCGATCCATTCTTCTTCCGCCGCGAGGATTTCCGCGGTGCGGGCCAGTGCGGGTGCGGGGTCGAACCCCACGGCTTTGGCCAGGGCGGGTAACACATCCCGGCGCAGGCGATTGCGGGTGAATTTCCGCGAAGCGTTCGATGTGTCCTCGCGCCATGCGAGCTTGCGTGCGCGGGCATATGCGGTGATTTCGGCCCGGGTGAACCCGAAGAGGGGACGCACGATGGTGGCGCTGCTGTTCTCCAGCGGCGCCTCGCCCCGCAGGCTGCCCAGCCCGCGGCGTCCCGCCCCCCGCGCGAGGTGGAAGAGCAGGGTTTCCGCGGCATCGCCGGCGTGGTGCGCCAGGAAAATGGTGGTGGCGGCATGTTTGGCCGCCGCCCGGGCGAAGAATCGTCGCCGCAATTCGCGGGCAGCTTCCTCCAGTGATTCCTTGTTTTTCGCGGCGCGCGCCCGGGCCCGGCCGCGGCCGCAGGCGAACCGGGCACCGGCCGCAGTGGCCAGTTGCCGCACGAATTTCTCGTCGCGATCCGCGGCCTTCCCGCGCAGACCGTGGTGAAAGTGGGCCACGACGAGTCGGGGGAAACCCGCCCGCTGGAGAAGATCGAGCAGCACGACCGAATCGATTCCTCCGGAAACGCCGACCAGGGCGCACTGCTCGGGGCAGACCCTTCCGGTCCGGCGGAGGAAGCGCGGCAGGAGTTCGGCCGCTTTTTTCACGGGTCAGGAAAGTTTGGCCGCTCCGAAATAGGGCTGGAGGATTTCCGGAAGGTGCACCGAACCGTCGGGCTGCTGACCGTTTTCAAGCAGTGCGACATAAAGCCGGGCCAGTGCGGTGCCGGAACCGTTGAGGGTGTGGCAGAAGTGATTTTTGCCGTCCGCCCCCTTGTAACGCAGGCCCATGCGGCGTGCCTGATAGTCGCCGAAATTCGAGCAGCTGGAAACCTCGAGCCATCCTTGGTGGCCCGGGGCCCAGACTTCAATGTCATAGGTGCGGAGCGCGCTGAAACCGAGGTCGCCGCCGCACAACTCGATCACGCGATAGGGCAGCCCGAGCAATTGCAGCACGCGTTCGGCATCGGCGGTGAGCGATTCGAGGCCGGCCGCGGAATGTTCCGGTCTGGTGATGGTGACCAACTCGACTTTGTCGAACTGGTGCATGCGGATGAGGCCGCGCGTTTCGCGGCCGGTCGAGCCGGCTTCGCGGCGGAAGCACGGGGTGTAGGCCGCGTATTTGAGGGGCAGCTTTTCCGCGGCGAGGATTTCGTCGCGGTGGAAATTCGTCACCGGGACTTCGGCCGTGGGAATGAGGAAGAGGTCGCTTTCGGCCACCCCGAAGAGATCGGCCTCGAATTTGGGCAATTGTCCCGTGCCGGTCATGGTCGCGCGATTGACCAGAAACGGCGGGCTCATTTCGGTGTAGCCGTGGTCGCGCGTGTGCAGGTCGAGCAGGAAAGAAATGAGCGCCCGTTCGAGCCGTGCGCCCTGCCCGGTGTAGCAAATGAATCCGCTCCCGCTGATTTTGGCCGCGCGCTCGGCATCGAACAGCCCCAGCCGTGTGCCGATGGCCATGTGGTCTTGGGCGTCGGGCAGGACGGGCGGATCGCCCCAAGTGCGGAGGACGGGGTTGGCCCCGGCGTCCTGGCCTTCCGGGATTTCATCGTGCGGCGTGTTGGGGATGGAGAGCAGCAGTTCGCGTTGTTTCTCCTCCGCCGCAGTCGAGGCGAGTTGCAGGGCCTCCATTTCCGCGCCCATCTTTTTCGATGCGGCTTCCAAATCGGTGCTGTCCTCCTTTTTCGCCCGGAGGACGCCGATCTCCTTGCTCAGCTGTTTGCGCTCGGACTGCAGGTGCTGCCAGCGGGTCTCGTTGGTGCGGCGTTCGATATCGGACGCGAGCACTGCGTCGACGAGGGTTTCCAACCCCGGGCCGCGTCGGGCAAGCAGGGTTTTGACGGTTTCCGGGGTCTCCCGGAGGCGGCGGATATCCAACATGATTAGGTGATCGTAGCGCGGCGGCCTTCCCCCGCCAAGCGGCGGAATCTGTTCGCCGGGTAAGGGGGAGGGAACCTATAGTGTCGGGAAAATTTCTCGCCTGTGGAATTCCGCGACTACTACAAAACCCTCGGTGTGGCCAAAACGGCCACGGCTGACGAAATCAAGAAGGCCTTTCGCAAGCTGGCCCGCCAGCACCATCCCGATCTGGCCAAGGACAAAAAAACGGCCGAGGAAAAATTCAAAGAGATCAACGAGGCCTACGAGGTTCTCAGCGATGCGGAGAAACGGAAAAAATACGATGAGCTCGGCCCGAATTGGCAGCAGGCCGGCGGCGGGTTCCGTCCGCCTCCGGGTGGCGGCGGTTTCCCCGGCGGCTACGGTGGCTACGGCCCCGGCGCGGGCGTCGAAGAGTTCCAGTTCGGCGGCACGGGCTTCAGCGATTTTTTTGAGGCATTTTTCGGACGCTCGGCGCGCGGCGGCCGCCGCGGCAGTGCCTTCCACGGCGAGGACGCCCCGCTGCGCGGGCAGGATGCCGAAGCCGACATCATGGTGACACTGGAGGAAGCATTGCACGGATCGACGCGGCAGATTTCCTTCACCCGCGGACGCTCCGGCAAGGTCGAGACCTACAC
>CAMBSX010000134.1 GCA_945870655.1 Chthoniobacter flavus
ACCAATGAAAAAAATCGAAGCAATCATCAAGCCGTTCAAGCTTGAGGAAGTGAAAGACGCGCTGGCCGACCTCGGGATCGAGGGAATGACGGTCAGCGAAGTGAAAGGGTTCGGCCGGCAGAAGGGCCATACCGAAATCTACCGGGGCAGCGAATACACGGTGGATTTCCTTCCCAAGATCAAGATCGAGGTCGTGCTGGCCGAGGACGTGGTGGAGAAAGCCACCGCGGCCATCGTCAAAGCGGCCAAGACCGGCAAGATCGGCGACGGCAAGGTCTTCATTTCACCGGTGGAGGAAGCGATCCGCATCCGCACCGATGAGACGGGCGAAAAAGCCGTCTGAAAAATTGTGCCCCGTGTGGGGCCTGATTGGGTTGACATAGCACGAGGCGGCGGGGGCGCGGGTCCCCGCCGCTTTCGTCTTTATGTTGGGCCGGTCATAGTGCATGCTGATTGTATGAAGAAAGCCTTGATCCTCTTCCTCGGCATGGCCTTGTGCGGTTGCGCCACCACCCGCGTCCCGCAACTTGAGCAACCGGGTTACATGAAGGTCCTGGCGGCGAAGAAGATCGCGCCGGCAACTTATGCGCGTATCGCGCACGGCCGGGTCCTCGGTTATGACGATATCCGGAATCTGGCGGCGAAAGGCATCCCGGGCAAGATGATCGTACCGTACTTGAAAGCGACAAAGACGCCTTATGATTTTTCGGACCGGCAGATCAACGGGCTGGTCGACGCGGGAGCGGACAGCACGCTGGTCAATTATCTGGGCAAAGCGAAGGGGATCTATCTCGAAGATGCCGGCAACATTCCTTCCTCCACCGCCGGGTTGCACCCTTACTGGTCCGATCCGAGTTATGCCGGGATGGCGCCTTTCGGCTTCGGCTACCCCGATGCTTGGGCCGGGGACTTTATCGGGCTCTATTGAGCGCGAATCTTCCGGATGAAGAGGGGTTGGACCTTCCAGTCCTGGGGTCCACACGCGTGGCTGGTGCGTTTCGGCCGGGATTGGTCGGAGGAAACCATGCGCAGGGCACTGGCCGTGGCGCACGATTTGGAGGTGCGGCGGCCGGAGGGATTACGGGAATTCACCATGGGATACGGTTCGGTGGTGCTCGAGTTTGAGCGTGAACAGCCAACAACCGGCGGCGGCCATGCCGTTGCGGCAAGGGTGGAGACGCTTGTCGAACGCCTCCGGAGTTTGCCGGCGAATGTCCCCGGCGGGCGCCTGGTGGAAATCCCGGTGGTCTACGACGGGGAAGATCTCGGGGAAGTGGCGCAGCGGACGGGACTGGCGGTCGAGGAAGTGGTCAAGCGTCATAGCGGGCGGGACTACCGTGTGTGGATGCTGGGCTTTGCCCCGGGCTTCCCTTATCTCGGCGTGCTGGACGAAGTGCTGCGCCTCCCGCGACGGGAGTCGCCCCGGGTGCGCATTGCGGCCGGGAGTGTGGCTATCGCGGAAGCCCAGACCGGAATCTATCCGAGCGAGAGTGCAGGCGGATGGCACATCCTTGGCCGGACGGAGGTGCGGATGCTCGACTGGGAGCGGGCCGAGCCGTTCCTGCTGCATCCGGGTGATGTGGTGCGGTTCGTGCCGGTGGAGGTGGGAGATGTTTGAATTCCTCGAGGTCATTTCGCCGGGTTGCGGAGCATCATTTCAGGATGCGGGCCGTCCGGGTTGGAAGCGCTTTGGTGTTCCTCCGGGTGGATGGATGGATCCGGCCGCGGCAGCCTTGGCCAATGAATTGATCGGCAATGCCGCGGATGCGGTGGTGATTGAATTGGCCCTGCAAGGGGCGCGGTTCCGTGCTTTGGGCGACGGATGGCTTTCGGTGGCGGGAGCGGCCATGGGATGGATGCCAGGCACGGTGCGCAAAGTGTTATGCGGTGAGGAGTTGTCATTCTTGCGCCACGAGGGCGGGGTTTATGCTTATCTGGCCGCGCCGGGTGGATGGGCGGCACCGGATTACTTGGGCAGTGCGGCAGTTTCGGCGCGGAGCGGGTTGGGGCGCGGTTTGGCGGCCGGTGAGGTGATTTCCGGCCGCGCAGACCCGACATTGCTCCGAAGGGAGCATGTGCCGAGGGCCGCGCGGCCTGTCGTGTGTCCGCCCAAGATCGTGGTGCGCGTTTGGCCGGGCCCGCAATGGAGTGTATTCGACGCGGCCGCGCGGTCTGCTTTTTTGTCCACGGCATGGCGGGTTTCCGCGCGGAGCGACCGGATGGGTGTGCGTTTGGACGGGGCTGCCGTCAAAGTGCCGAAGGAGACGATGCTGAGCGAACCGGTGCTTGTCGGGTCCGTGCAGATCACCGGTGCAGGACAACCGGTGGTGACGATGCGGGATGGACCGACGGTGGGCGGTTATCCGAAGATAGGCTGGCTTGCGGATGAAGAATGCCGCCGGGTGGCGCAGGTGCCGCCGGGTGGCACGGTCAGATTCAAGCTTTTGAAGATATGAAAGTGCTACTCAATTGCGATGTGGGAGAAGGAGAGACCGCGGAAACGACCACCGCGCTGCTCGAGTTGGCGGACTTGGCCAATGTCGCGTGTGGTGGTCACGCAGGTGACGAGGCGACCATGCGGCGTGTGGTGCGGGAAGCACTGGGCTTCGGGGTGCAGACGGGTGCCCATCCCGGTTGGCCGGATCCGGAAAATTTCGGGCGTTCAGCGGTGGAGATCAGTGCGGCGGAGTTGACACAACTGCTCGAGGAGCAGGTTCGTGCCCTGCAGCGCGTCGCGGCCAGCGAGGGAGGCCGTGTCGGTCATGTCAAATTGCACGGGGCGCTTTATCATCTTTGCGACGAACGTACGGATCTGGCCGAGGCGTGCGTCGATTGGATGGAACTGGAGTTGGAGGGTGTGCCCCTGATTGTCGGCGCGGGCGGATTGCTTCACGCGGTGGGTGAGGCGCGGGGCGTGCCGCTGCTGCGGGAAATTTTTGCCGAACGTGGCTATGCGGCGGAAACCCGATTGCTGCCGCGGGGCGAGGCGGGGGCGTTGATTGATGACCCTTTGAGGGTGGCAGGCCGGATCAGGGATTGGCAGGCGAGCGGGTATTTGGAAGTGGGCGGGGGAAAAAAATGGTTGGTTGAGGCCGAAACAGTGTGCGTGCATGCGGATTCGCCGCAAAGTGTGGCCGTGGCGCGGGCGGTCCGGGCCTCGCTCGGCTCCGCCTGACCGTGCTGTTTTCACCGAGCATCCAGCTTTTTCACTCTCCCTCGCACGTGGGCGATGATGGCAAGGTGGATAGCAAGCGCTAGACTCAGTCCGAGTGCTTGCCACGGGGCTGATCCATGCCCGGCGGCGTGAAGTTCCCAAATTCCGAAGATTCCCGCGGGCAAAAACAAGCATACGGCCGTGACCAACCCGGGGTTGTAGCGGCGGAGTGCCACCCCTTGGGCGATATGGATGAGGCCATTGAGGAGCGTCAACCAAATCGCGATGAGTCCAAAACCCATATTGACCGAGTGGGCCAGCGCGATGGCTGCCAGATTGACGCCCCAGACGCCGGGGATGTTGATCATGAAGACTGCCTTTGGCGTCAGGACATCCCGACCGTGGCCCACCAATTGGTTGACAAAAATCCGGAACCTATCTGCGTCGTGTTCTTCGTATTGGTGGATCATGTAGACGGGCAGTTGAATCGCGACGAGCCAGAGGGCCACGCTCCAGTCCCCGCCGATGACCGCAAACAAGCCGAGGATAAGGATCCCGGCAAGAAATCCGCCGTACACCCAGTTGTCGATGAGCCTCTGCATCCTCAAAAAAGTGGGGTAAACGGACCCTGTAAGCCAGCACCATCCGGCCACTGGGGGCCTGGGGCCCATCGGGTTACCCGACCGCCTTCAGGACCGGGCGTACGACGATGGGCAAGCAAGCCTCTCTTGAAGCGATTCAAAAAGAACGCGATTCGACCGCATCGAGGAGGGAGGGGTATCGGGGGAACCAGCCGGTGCGGCGGAGTTTGGTGTTGCGGACACGCTTGCCGGATGAGATGTCGTGCCTCTTGGCCGGAGTCGGCACGCCTGTGCGGATGGATTCGGCCAGATCGTCGCGGCGGGACGGGTGGTCGTCGACGGCATTGAAGATACCGGGCTGGCGGAGGGATGCGACGTGGAGGAGGGCACGGGCGGCATCGTCGCGATGGATGAGATTGACGAAGGCGTCGGGGGCACCGAAAGGAAGGGGTTGGCCGGCGAGGGCGGCCTCGATAAAGCGGGCCCGGCCCGGGCCGTAGATGCCGCCGAGACGGACGGCAGCCCCGCCAGCCCGTAGGGCCAGTTGCTCGGCCTCGAGCAGGATGTCACCGGTCGGCGTTCCGCCGGTCGGGGATGATTCCTCGACTTCGGTGGCGTCGTTTTGCGGATAGACCGAGGTACTGCTGGTGAAAACAGAAAAGGCGGGGTCGAGGATTTCGAGAAGGTTCTGCAAGGTCTGGTAATAAACTTTGCGGTAGGCTTCCGGGTTACGACCATCTTTACCGCTCAAGCAGTGGATGAGGAGGTCGGGGCTGGATTGGCCGGACATGGCGGTGCGCAATTGTCCGAGATCTGCCGCATCCGCGGCGACAACGCGGTAGGGTTTGCCGGCCAGGCGCCGGGCGGATTCTTCAGAAGAAACAAGGGCGGTGACCTCGCTGCCTGCCTCGTAAAAGAAATCCGCGCATCTTTCGCCGGTGTAGCCACAGCCGGCGAGGAAGATGCGCGGAGTTGGAACGGA
>CAMBSX010000135.1 GCA_945870655.1 Chthoniobacter flavus
CTATTCGAACCGAGCGCAAATAAGACAATCACCTTCAACGCCCTGCCGGCCCCGAAATTGTCTATCAGTGCGGCGGGCGGGAGTGTGTCACTTTCATTTACCAGTCGCGCGAACCTCAATTACGACCTGCAAGTGTGCACGGACCTTGCCTCCGGTGGCTGGGTCAATGTCGAGCCGCACGTTTCCATCAACGGGGACGGCCGCCGGATCGCAGTGAACGATCCTGTGGCAGCGCGCCCAAAGGCCTTTTACCGTCTGGTCGAATACTGAAGCCTTTGCGGGGAGGACCCCATTGGCGGTCAGTCGTCCTCGTCGGCCAGGAAGAGATAGCCTTCCCCGTGCACGGTCTGGAGGCGGGCTTGGTGCGGCTTGAGCTTGGCCCGCAACCGGCGGACGTGCGTGTCCACGGTGCGGCTGCTGCTCATGTTGCGGTAGCCCCAGACGTCGTGGAGCAGAGTTTCCCGGGTCAGCACCTGGCCGCGTTTTTCCATCAAGGCCACAAGCAGCCGAAATTCGAGCGCGGTCAGGTCGAGCTTGCGTCCGCCCAAGCGCACTTCGAAAGTTGCCCGGTCGAGAGCGAAGGGTCCGACCTGAAGTTGTTCACCGGAATTGGAGGTGCGGGATTTTTGGATGAGCAGGCGGAGCCGCAGGACGAGTTCTCGCGGGCTGAAAGGTTTGGTCAGGTAATCGTCGGCACCCAACTCGAGACCGGCCACCCGGTCCTCGGGGCGGGCTTTGGCCGTGAGCATAATGACCGGAATCCGGGCGGTGATCTCGCGCGCGCGCAATTGACGGCAAACATCTTCACCTCGCATCTCCGGGATCATCAGGTCGAGCACGACGGCCGAGGGCAGTTTTTCGCGCGCCAATTTCAGGCCTGCCATCCCGTCCGATGCTTCAATCACGACAAAACCTTCTTTGCGCAAATGCAACCGGATCAGGTCGAGAACGTCGGGCTCGTCCTCGATGATCAGAACAACGTCTTTTGGGGGCGATTTGGCGGGCATGCGTCGTTTGGCGCTCGGTAGCTTCCTCGCAGGGGAAAGGCCTAACAGCGGGATCGCCGCCCGGCCAATCAATATCTGTGACGAAATTGTTACACCTTTGGCGCTTTACCCGCGGCAACGGTGATGGGATGGATTTTATCGAATGATGACCCATCGCGCGGGCTGGATTTCCGACGTGCATCTCGGCACCAGGGGTTGCCAGGCCGAGGCCTTGCTCGAATTTCTCCGCGATCACGAATTCGAAACATTGTATTTGGTGGGAGACTTGATCGATATCTGGTCTTTGCGCCGGCGCCGTTACTGGCCGCAATCGCACAGCGACGTCGTGCAAAAACTCCTGCGCAAGGCACGCAAAGGCACGCGGCTAATTTACATTCCGGGAAACCATGATGAATTTGTTGCGGAATTTCCCGGTGATTTCGGCAATATCGAAATCATGCCGCGCGCCGTGCACCGGACGTGGGACGGGCGCAAAATACTCGTCATCCACGGGCACGAGTTGGATACCGTGGTGCAGAACATGGGATGGCTGGCGCACGTCGGCGGGCTCGGCTACGAACTGCTGCTGCAGGCGAATCACCCGGTGCATTGGGTGCGCCACCGGCTCGGCCTCGCGCCATGGTCGCTGAGCGCCTATGTCAAATCACGGGTCAAGAACGCGGTCAATTTCATCAGCGACTTCGAGGAGGCCGTGGCCCGTTACGCGCAGGACGCCGGGGCCAGTGCGGTCCTCTGCGGGCATATCCATATGCCGTCCGTGCGCAGAATCGGAGAGCTTAGCTATTACAATTGCGGCGACTGGGTCGAGCATTGCACCGCTTTGGTCGAGAACCGGGATGGGAAGATCGAACTGCTGCGCCTGCGCGATTCCGCGGCGGCCGTCGCCGCGACCTCTGGGTAATACCAAGGGCCCATTGCATTAGGACTTTGTCCTTCCGCCCCGGGGTAGGCCCGGCCCTCCCACTCGATCAATAGTCAAAAAGGAAAAGGACATTGGTATCAGGCGGCTGGTTCGAGCCGTTGTGCTCTCCTTCGTTGTGCTCTCCTTGTCACCGACCGTGGAGCAGTGGGAGCCAAGCCCCGCCGGGATTTAGCAGCAGCCCGACCCTGGCGTGCCGCAACCCTCCGCCGTGCCCGGGACCGGGAGGCAAATTTCCTTGGCCAGGCAGTCTGTGTGCTTGGTTCCGAGGTGCAGGACCACGGCGTCACCGGCACTGACCGAGAGGAGGGGGAACTGCGAGATGATGCCGTCCTCGAATTCGATTTCCACCGGAAGAGCAGCCAACCCGAGCGGTTCGAGGGCGCGGCTGATGATGGCCTTGAGCTTGCCGGCGGACAGACGGTGATCCGTGTCGTCCGCTACCCAGGCCTGCAAGCAGCAGAAGGAAGTGCGGCGCATGGCACCGCCGCAGTCGAGAAACTCGCGGTCGATGCGGCCGACCTCGGTGATGTGCGCGTGGTCGGGGATGCGCCCGCCATCGGGCAAAACAAAGGACACGGGTTTTTCGCCGAAAGCGGCGAGCAGGGCGGTGAGTTCGGCAGTATTCATGGAAGAGCAGGTAGGGTTTGGGGCATGGTCAGGAGCCAGCAACGCAACCGTTCCCCGATCTCGTCGCGGACCCGCCGGAAGACGGCAAGTCGGTCCGCTTCGGATCCGGTCGCCGCCGACGGGTCGTCAAAAGGCCAGTGCAGGACCTCGCCGAGGGCCGGGTAAATGCGAGGACATTCGTTGCTCGCTCGGGCGCAAACGATGATGGCATACCGCACGGGCACATGACCGAGGATGCCCTCGAGGCCTTTCGAGGTGTGGCCGGAAAGGTCGATGCCGCACTCCCGCATGGCCTCCACCGCGAGCGGGTGCGGTTGACTTGGTTCGGTTCCCGCGCTGAAGACTTCGAACCGGTCGCCGGCCAGGTGGCGCAACCAACCCTCCGCCATCTGGCTGCGGGCCGAGTTGTGCGTGCAGAGGAAAAGAACGCAGGGTTTGCGGGTCATCGGGGTGGTGGCGCGTTGGTTTTGTCGCGGCGTCCCGCCGCATAGGCCCCGAAAACACGGCGGAGTTCGTCGCGCACACGGCGGAATTGCGCGGCGATTTCTTCCGCGGTGCCGGTGGCGTGCGCCGGATCATCGAAGGGCCAGTGATGCCGGTTCACCTGGCCGGGAAAAACCGGACAAGCCTGGTCCGCATTCCCGCACACCGTGATGACCGTCTCCACTTCACGGTCGAGAAATTCATCCATATGCTTCGAGGTGTGGGCGGAAATATCGATGCCGATTTCGGCGAGGGCCGCGATGGCTTGAGGATGGACATAGCCGGCCGGGTTGGATCCCGCACTACACACTTCGAGCAGGTCGCCGGCCGTGGCGCGAAGGATGCCCTCGGCCATGTGGCTACGGCAGGAGTTGCCCGTGCAAAGGATGAGGACACGCGGCTTCTCGGGCATCATCTTGCTCCCTCCATGGCCTGGCGCACCGCACGGCAGGCCTCGCTTTGCAGGAACAGGCGGTCCGGTCCCGACAGCTCCTGCTCGCCGAGGCGGTCGGCTTCCGCGATGATTTCACAGGGGAAATATTTGCGCCGGAACCAGAGCGCGACATGGACGAGCCCGATGAGCACGGGAACCTCGATCAGCGGCCCGACCACGGTGGCGAAGGCCACCCCGGAGGCGATGCCGAAGACACCGATGGCCACCGCGATGGCCAGTTCAAAATTGTTACCTGCCGCGGTGAAGGCAAGGGTTGTGCTGCGCGAATAATCCGCCCCGATCCGGCGACCGAGAAAAAAGCTGATGCCAAACATGAGAATGAAATAGATGGTCAGCGGCAGCGCGATACGGAGGACGTCCAGCGGGAGCTTCACGATGGTGCCGCCCTTGAAGGTGAACATCACCACGATGGTGAAAAGCAAGGCGATCAAAGTAACGGGTGAGATCACCGGGATGAATTTGCGGTCATACCACTCGATGCCTTTGAGCGGAATGAGGATAACGCGACTGAGCACACCCGCCGCGAAAGGAATTCCGAGGTAAATCATCACACTGGCGAAAATCTGGCCGATGGTCACGTCGGCCAGCGACTTTCCCCCGAGCCCCCGGACCATGGACAAGTCGATCCCGAGCAGACCGGGCAACCAGGTGATGAAGACCCACGCGTAGAGGCCGAAGGTGACAATCTGGAAGACGCTGTTGAGCGCAACAAGGCCGGCGCAATACTCGCTGCTCCCCTTGGCCAGCTGGTTCCAGACCAAGACCATGGCAATGCAGCGGGCGATGCCGACCAGGATGAGCCCGACCATGTAGTCCGGATGATCGCGGAGAAACAGGACGGCGAGGATGAACATGAGCACCGGACCGATGACCCAATTTTGCAGGAGGGACAACCCGAGGACTTGGGGGTTGGAGAAAACTTTGGGCATTTCCTCGTAGCGCACTTTGGCCAAAGGCGGATACATCATGAGGATGAGACCCGCCGCGATGAGGAGGTTTGTTGTTCCGACCGTGACCGGGGCGAAGAATGCCTCGGGATTAACAATGAGAAAATTGCCGGCCAGAACGCCGATACCCATGGCGGCAAAAATCCACAAGGTGAGGTAACGGTCCAGGAAGGACATCCGGCGTGCGATCGAATCGTTCATACCGGGGTGACGGAACCGCGATGCGGCGTCTTGGTGTTGACAAGTTGGCCCAGCTTCCGCAAGTCCCGCC
>CAMBSX010000136.1 GCA_945870655.1 Chthoniobacter flavus
GGTTATACCATTGACCTTTCCCTTAGTCCCGAAGTCGTCGATTTCGACGGATTTATCAACTACGGCAGCCCGATTCTGGCACCGCAAAGAAATATTGTTGGCGGTGCTGTAACAGCCGCGCTCAACCCGCTAGAGGTGCTCAGCGCCAACCAGTTCTTTACTCCGACTCTCCTGACCGAAAACACGATCAATCAGCCCATCTTCAGCGTCCGAAAAGTCACCACCAGTGTGAGCATCTGGGATGGCCAAACGGTGGCTCTCGGGGGCCTCATCCGCGAGGATGTACAAAAGGTCAACGACAAGGTGCCGGTGTTAGGAGATATACCCTTGGCTGGGGCTTTGTTCCGCTCGGAAATCGACCAGAAAATCAAACAAAACCTTATCGTTTTTGTCACCGCCCGCCTCATGGATGCCGCCGGCCAGCAATTGCGTCCGGAGGACGATACCGATCAAGAGGAAATCGTCGAACCCCTCGGACTGCCTGAGGATTTGCGCAAGCCAAGCATCACCGCTAAAGGCTTCCGGCAGAAGTAAGGCGGTCCGGCGGGCGTTGGTCTCCAACCGCTGTTTCCTCACTCGCCTCTATGTTGCTTGGCCTCACTGGCGGGATCGCCACTGGAAAATCTACCTTGACCCGTCTTTTGGCCACCGCGCATCCCTTCACCGTGTTCGACGCCGACGCCTGCGTCCACCAATTGCTCCGCACCGACCGGGAGGTCATTGCTAGAATCCATCAAGAATTTTCCCTGCCGCGGACCTCGGAATCACTGCCACTCGACCGCGCTGATTTACGCCGGTTGATCTTCTCCAGCGCCTCCGCGCGGCAGCGTTTGGAAGCCATCATTCATCCCGTCGTCCGCCAATGCTGGATGGCAACGCGGGCCGAGTGCCTTAACCTCGGCCGGGACTTTTTGGCCGATATCCCCTTGCTTCTCGAAACCGGGGCCGCCCCTGAATTTGACCGACTGCTGGTTGTGGCGGCTGCACCCTGCACTCAACGGAGGAGGCTGGCTGCCAAGGGGCTGGAACCGGCCATGGTTGAAGCGATGCTTGCCAGCCAGTGGCCGCTCGGGCAAAAGATACAAACGGCTGATCACGTGATTTGGAACGATGGACCTTTGGCCGGACTTGGGCGGCAGGCCTCCTTGCTTCTCGAACATCTCTTTTTCCCCGCGGCATGAGCATTTCCGGTCAAAAGCAAAACATCGCCCGCAAAGACCTCTCCCACTTTCCGACGGATGCCGGCTCCGTCACCGGCGAGCAGCTTCATCTCTCCGACCTCCAGTCCCTGCCTCATGCTGCCCTCGTCGAATTGATCGCCCGCTACGGGCTACGTTTACGCCCCGAAGGCACCCGTCGTCATCTTGTGTCGGACCTCTGCCGCTTTTTCCTCTCGGCCGGCGCAGTCATCGAGGCGGAAGGCCTGGTCGAGGACGTGGGGGACCATGCCATGATCCGCTGGCCTTGCCACAACATGGCCGAAGGTCCCGACGATCTCTTTGTCTCCATCAGCTTGGTCCGCGAATTCCACCTGCAAACAGGCCTGCAGGTGTCCTGCACTTTGCGCGCCCCCCACGAGAGGGATCGTTATTGCGGAGTGGAGCGAATTTCCTCCATTGAGCGAATTCCGGCGGCCGAATGGCAATCGCCGGCTCCGTTTGACAAACTGACCCCGCTCTTTCCGCAGGAGCGCATCCTTCTCGAGTCGACCAAAGAACCCACCCTAAGCACGCGCGCCGTCGATCTCATCGCGCCTCTCGGCAAGGGGCAACGGGCCCTCATCGTTGCACCACCCCGCACCGGCAAGACGATCTTGATGAAACACATCGCCCAGGCGATCCGTTCCACTTCGCCCGAGGTCCGGCTCATTCTTCTTCTCGTCGACGAGCGCCCGGAAGAGGTCACCGATCTGCGGCGCTCCATTGAGGCCGACATTTACAGCTCCACCTTCGACGAGTCGCCGCAACGACACACGCAATTGGCGGAGTTCGTCATCGAACGGGCCAAACGTCTGGTCGAACTCGGCCAAGACGTGGTTATCCTGCTCGACAGCATCACCCGTCTGGCCCGTGGCTACAACAATCTCCAGCCCGGGAAAGGTCGCATCATGTCGGGGGGCGTCGACGCGCAGGCACTGCTCAAACCCAAGCGGTTTTTCGGCGCGGCCCGCAACACAGAGGAGGGAGGCAGCCTCACCATTGTCGCCACGGCTCTGGTCGAAACCCAGAGCCGCATGGACGATCTGATCTTCGAAGAATTCAAGGGCACGGGCAACATGGAGGTCCACCTCGACCGCACCATCGCCGACCAGCGCGTCTTCCCAGCGATCCACGTGACCAAGTCGGCGACTAGGCGGGAGGAAAACCTGTACCATCCGGACGAGTTGTCGCGCATCCTCGTGCTGCGCAAACAACTCAATGAATTGCCGGCCGTTGAAGCCATGGAGACCTTGGTGCGGAATCTTCACCGCACCAAAACCAATGCCGAATTGCTGCTGCGCGGACTGCGGTGAAGCCATGGAACCGGACGCACCCGCCACCAACCTCAGTCCTGCGCAACTGGCCGCCCATATGAACCCGCTTGAGCGGCACATCGGCTACAAGTTCCGTAACTCACTCCTCCTCGCCGAGGCCCTGACCCATCCGAGTCTCTCATTCGAGCGCAAAACATTCCATTTTGACAATCAACGGTTGGAATTTCTCGGCGATGCCGTGCTGCAACTGGTGATCACCCAGCACCTCTACCGGTTGTTTCCTACCTTCAGCGAGGGGCAGCTGACCAAGCTCCGCTCGCGTCTGGTCTCGCGCGACGGGTTGAAGAAGCACGCGCTCACCCTCGGACTCGGCCACTACCTCATGCTCGGTCGCGGCGAGGAAGCCAGCCAAGGCCGCGAACGGGCGTCCACCTTGGCTGATGCCTTTGAAGCGCTGGTCGGCGCCATGTATCTGGATAGTGACCTTGAAACCGTGCGCCGTTTTCTCCTCCGGGTGGCGAGCGAAGACCTTTTGGCCCTAGCCCGTGAACCGGCCGAACACAATCCGAAGGGCGAACTGCAGGAAACCCTCCAGTCCATCTCCCCGCAAAGCCCCGCTTATGAGGTGGTCTCTGAGACCGGGCCGGACCACCTTAAAGCTTTCGTCTGCCGGGTGCTTTGGGAGGGCAAGGAATTGGGCCGTGGCTCCGGCCAAAGCAAAAAGCAGGCCGAAATCAATGCGGCTTCCGACGCCCTGCAGGAAAAACTCTGGCTATAAAGGCTGTTGTTTCCCGGCAAACGCTGGGCGCCTCATCCAGCCTTGGCGTGATATTCCTGCAGGCACCTGACCTGGTACCCCCCCGCCTTGAGCGCCTGGATGGCCCGCGCACTCATTCGCGCGGCCCGCAGGGTGGTCATGATCGGGATACGATGCGCCACCGCCGCACTGCGGATCACGACCTCGTCCCGCCGCGGCGACTGGCCATGCGGGGTATTGATGATGAACTGCATTTCCCCGTTTTTGATCAAGTCGAGAAGATTCGGGCGCCCCTCCGTGAGTTTGTAAACCAATTCCGCCGCGACGCCCGCAGCCTGGAGGACCGCCAAGGTGCCCTTTGTCGCGTGGATCCGGAAACCTGCCGCGCTGAATTCCCGGGCGATGGGCACGACCTGGTTTTTGTCCGCATCCTTGACGCTGATGAAAACATCGCCCGATTCCGGCAAGGGCGGTTGGGCCGACATTTGCGCCTTGGCATAGGCGATGCCGAGGTCGGGATCCAGACCCATCACTTCACCGGTCGAGCGCATTTCCGGCCCGAGGGTGATGTCAATTCCGGGAAACTTGATGAATGGGAAGACCGCTTCTTTGACCGCGTAATGTGACGGCACAATTTCCTCCAGGCAGCCGAGCTCTTTCAGACTGTGACCGGCCATCACTTGGGCGGCCAGCTTGGCCAGAGGTAACCCGATGGCCTTGCTGACATAAGGCACGGTGCGCGACGCCCGCGGATTGACCTCGAGCACATAAACTTTGCCGTCCTTCACCGCGAACTGCACATTCATTAGACCGCGGACTTTCAGTTCCCGCGCCATGGCCCGCGCGGCGGCCTTCAGTTCGGCCAGAACCTCCGGTGAAAGTGAAAAACTCGGGATCACGCAGGCACTGTCCCCACTGTGCACGCCCGCCTCCTCGATGTGCTCCATGACCCCGCCGATCAACGTGTCGACGCCATCGCTGAGGCAGTCGACATCGACCTCCGTCGCGTCCTCGAGAAAACGGTCAACCAAAACCGGTCGGTCCGGGCTGGCCGTAACAGCCGTACGAATGTAGCGCCGGAGGTCCTCCGGTGAGTAGACGATTTCCATCGCGCGACCACCCAGAACAAAAGACGGACGGACCAGGACCGGGTAGCCCACTCTCTCGGCCACCGCCAGCGCTTCGGCCTCGTTGGTCGCCGTGCCGCCTTGCGTTGCGTTGAGACCCAGCCTGTCGAGCATTGCGGCGAAGTGCTTGCGATCTTCCGCCATCTCGATGCTGGCAGGCGAAGTCCCGATAATGTTGGCGCCGTTCGCCTCCAAGGCGGCCGCAAGGTTCAAGGGGGTTTGCCCGCCGAACTGCACGATGACCGCATCACACTTTTC
>CAMBSX010000137.1 GCA_945870655.1 Chthoniobacter flavus
CTCTGCTCCTCCTCCTCCGTAGTTGGCACCGAAATCAAACGCATTGGTGGTGACATTAGTAATCGGAACTTGCGCGACAGCGCCCGAGGAGAGAGCAGCAGCCATCACAGCCGCCGCAAGGAGGAGTTTTTTCATAAGGGGGGAATTAAGATGTTGGGGGGTTTGCAATGACCGCAGCCTCAAAAAGACTGTGTCATTTATGAAAATTCCTTACGCCCGATTTGCCGGCAGGTCAACGAAAATTTTTCAAGATTTTCGACCCCGCTGCCGGGGCTCGGGGGACCCCTCTTCCGGGCGGGTTTTCGGGCCGGTGCGGTGCCCCGGACAAAAGGTCCGGTGCCCCGTCTGGAGGAGACCTGTTGCGGTCGGTGGACACAAGGTCCACCACGCCGCCCGGAGTCTCATTCCTCGCTTCCCTCAAGGTCCACCGCGCCGCCAGATCCGCCGCACCGTCCCCCGCGCCACGGGGCTTGTCCCCGTGGACGGGAAAGCCGAGTCCGGCGGGCTACCGCGCGGCCTCGGCCCGCAGGCGGCGGTAGATCTCGGCAAACTGGCCGCTGTTCTTGATCCCGTCGTCGGCCAGGGCCAAGGCCTTCTGCTTCTGCCCGGTTTGCAGGTAGGACAAAATCAGCGCTTGGTCGGTGGCGACGAGGTCTTCGGCCTGCATTTTGCCCCGCGCGGCGAGGAGGTAGGGGATGGCCTCGGGCCATTCCCCCCGCAGCTGATGCAAGCGCCCGAGGTAGCGCTCGGTCAGCCCGCTCTCGGAATACCCGTGGGTGAGGAGGAATTGTCCTTGGGCGATGGCTTCGGCCGCCTCGGCCAATGCTCCGGGGTCGAGCGTGCCGTCGATTTTCTGCCGGCAGGCCAGGGCGAAGTAGACGTATTCGAGATACCACGAGGTGTAATCGGGGACTTGGCGCGCCGCGATTTGGTAGAACTTGAGCGCTTCTTCCGTCTTGCCCTCGCGCAGGAGGACGCGGGCCACCATGCCGGTGAGCGGACGGAGCCCGCCGGCGTGCGGCCCGAAGGTCTGCCACTCGCGCGCCGCGGCCAGCACCGCGGGACTCATGCCTTCCTCCTCCTCGCGGCACAGCCCGCTGAAGACGTCGAAGGCCCCCGCATTGGTCTTTTTCATGAACGGCACGCCGAAGAGGACGCGCAGGGTGTGGTTGACCCGGTAGTCGTCGTAGCGGTTGGTGCCGAGGACTTCTGCGTAGGACTCGTCGTCCTGCACGAGGGCGAGTTCGTCGGGGCCGAGTTGGAGGGGTCCGGAAAGGTTGACCATGGCGCCGACCATGGCCCGGGCGGCGAGGGCCTGGCCCGAGAGCGTGAGGTGGACATGGTCGTCGAGCAAATCCCAGCCGGTGGCCCCGTCGGGGCTTTCCTGGCGGAAGATTGCGGCCATGTCGCAAAGGACGGCACCCTTGACCAGCGCGGTGTTGCGGATGGCCTGCTCGGTCAGCGAGATCGGGCGCCAGGGCATGGTGTCGAAATCGCGGGCCTCGAGAAATGCGGTGCGGGCCAGTTCCGGTTGGTCGGCGCGGGCCAGCACCTGGCCGAGGAGAAAGCGGGCCCGGGCGTGGCGCGGGGCGAGCTGCACGGCTTGACGGAGGAGGTTGACCGCCCGGGGAAAGTCACCGGCCCCGGCCGCGTCGGCCGCCTCGCCCAGGAGGCGGCGCAACTCCCGCTGCTGCCTCTCATCGAGGCCGGCGGTGTCGTCCTCCCCGAGCGGAGCGAGACCCGACTCGTTGCTCGCGGTGGTGCAGACCATGGAGGCGACGCCCGCCGCTTTGACTTCATCGAGCATGGTGCCGAGGTTGGCAGCGAGATTGCGGGCCGCCGCCTCGCGCAACGGGGAGTCGGCCGCTATGACAGTCTGGCCGATCATTTCCTCCATCAGGCTCCGGTTTTCATCCGCGCGGCGGTAAAGCCAGCTGTCGAGCACCTGGACGAGGGCCAGGCCCCGCGCGGCGCGCATCGCGCGCAAGGCCCAGGGCGGGAGGGAGCCGGCCGCGTTGATCGAGGCCGTCCCGTAGGCGCCGAAGAATTCGTTGTTGCCGGTGTAGAAGATGAACAGGTCGGGCGAGAAGCGGAGCGCATCGCGCACTTGATAGACGAGCGGGAAGCTGGCCACCGCGGTCGTGCCGAGGTTGATCACTTCGATAGTTTTGCCCGGCCAGGCATCGGAGAGCATGGCTTGGAGGAAGGAGGACATCGCGAGGTTGCGCGGTTGCGGGTAGCCCTTGGCCGCGGACTCGCCGACGAGGAATATGCGCACGGTGTCCGCGGGCTTGGGCAGGAGGAAATTCGTCTGCTCGGCGTAGCCCGGGCGGGTCGGATTGGCGAAGAAGTAGGGTTTGGCTGCCGCAGGTTCGACCATGCAAAGGGTCGCGCCGGAGGGCAGTGTCCCGGCCTCACGGATCCACGCCGGGTAGCCGCCCCAGCCGAAGAGGCGCAGGATCAATTCCGCCGCGGCAAGAAAAAGGAAAGGCAGCGCGACGGTGATGACAATGAAGAGCCGACGCCTGGCCGGCGAGATCGGGAGGTGGGCGCTGGGGGTTTTCTTGGCCATGGGGTGGAGGGAACTCTAGGCCAGAATGGCGCAGAGGCCAATGCTACGGGGCGCGTTCTGGTGACTGGGGGATATCTCATGGGCAGACGACCTGGGACGCAGCCTGGGGCGGTCGGTGGACACAAGGTCCACCGCGCCGCTCAAGCAGCGCGCCGGCCACGCGCCATGGGGCCGACCCGAAAATCAAAAACCCCGGACCGGGAAGAATCCGGACCGGGGTTTTTGTGTACGACTCGGGGGAAATTTATTTCCGCGCGCGGCGCCCGGCGGCATAACCCGCCACGCCCAAGGCACCGAGGGCGAGCAGGGCGTAGGTGGTGGGTTCGGGGACGACCGTGGGGCTGTTAAGGAAGAGATTACCAGGGTCTCCACCACCTGCGCCACTAATGTAATATTTAACACTTCCAATACTTGCCGCCGCCAGGCTTCCCGATTGCGTAAGCCCAACATCTTGGGCGCTTCCAATCGCGTAATCGAAACCGGTGGGGGTGAGAGTGAAACTGAAGTCGATTACAACACCATTCTCACGAACACCAGGCCATGTGGTCATTGGTGCACTGCCTCCGCCGGACCAAGAGTAGCCGGTATTATTAATGTTGAAACTGAAAACTTGCCCTGTGCCATCGGTCCCACTGTAGAGGTCAAACCCTTTGTTGCCGTTATCATAGCTGAAAGCAATCGAGTGAGTGAAAGTATCACCTACAGACATGCCGGTCGAAAAGGGACGAAAGGCATCTTGAAAGGCACCGGTGCCGGTAGTGTCGCCAGCGTAGATGGAGAAGGCAACACCATCCGTGTAGAGGGAGCTGTAATTGGGAAGACCTGCGGCGGTGCCGATATAAGCACCATTGAAGCCCCCTGTACCACTCGAACCTGGCAAACTCCAAGCACCGAAACCAGAGCCACCATTGCTTCCGCCTGCCCAAGTTCCACCCGGATAATTGGCGGGGCTGGCATTATCGCTGGCGATGAGCGCATAAGAGTTTGATCCCACCGCAAAAGCCGCGGCGATGAAGGTTGAAAGAAGGGCTTTTTTCATAGGGGTTATTTGAATGGATTATGAATTTTGTTAACTAAACTCCCGCCGAGTTGGTGCGTCAACACGTTTTTTCGTTGATTTGTGGAAAAAATGTCACCGGCCACGGCCTGATTCTCTCTGACGCCCTTCCTTTTCCGGGTTTCCGCAACCCCAAAGACGCCTAGCCCTATCTGGCGCGGGTCTTGCCGCGGAGGCGGAACCAGTTGTTCCAGGTTTTGCGGATGGTTTGGCGGGTGGAGAGGTATTGCTGCGCCAACTCGGTGCCACGCTGCATCGCGCCGAGAGCACCGCGCACGCTGAAGTCGTCCGTGTCCAGAATGGTGCAGGCCACCCCGACCGCCCCGGCATGGTGGGCGTCGCTGCCGGCCGTCATGGGCAACCCGCGACGCAACGCATAATCATAGGCCTTGCGGTTGTGCCGCTTCAAGGTCGTCGCGGCGTTGAACACCTCAAGCCCGTCGAGCGGCAAACCGTCGAGCACGGACTCGCGGATGCCGGCGCGGAACAAGTCGTAAGGATGGGGCGCCACGGCCATCCCGCCGGCGGCGTGGGCCAGACGGCAAACTTCGGCGGCCGGCATCCCTTTGAGCGAGGAGGGCAGCGTGCAGCCCAGGCACAGCAGGTGACCGTCCGCCGTGGTCACCTCGATCCCGGGGATGACGAGGAATCCGTCGACCGGCTGGCCATCACCGCGCATCAACCCGCGTTCCGTCATGTAACCAACCGCCTCGCACGTATTGTGGTCGGTGATGGCAAAGCCGTGCAGCCC
>CAMBSX010000138.1 GCA_945870655.1 Chthoniobacter flavus
CCGCCGATTCGAGCACCTGGCAGGGGGCGAGGTATTTTTCCAATTCGCCAACTTCCAGGGTGGCCGACATGACGACGAGTTTGAGGTCGGGACGTACGGACTCCTGCAACTCGAGGGCGCGGGCCAGGGAGATGTCGCCGTAAAGGTGCCGCTCGTGGAATTCGTCGAAGACCACGGCCGACACCCCGCGCAACTCCGGGTCGCCGATCATGCGGCGGAGGAGAATTCCTTCCGTGATGTAAAGGATACGCGTTTGAGCCGAGCTTTTGCCCTCCATGCGCACCTGATAGCCGACCGTCTGGCCGAGGGCCTCCCCCCGCTCCCGCGCCACGCGCGCGGCCAGCATTCGTGCCGCCATGCGGCGCGGTTGCAGCACGACGATCTGACCCGGACCTGTCACCACGCGATCGAGGAGCATTTGCGGGACCTGGGTTGATTTGCCCGAGCCGGTGGGGGCACGCAGAATCAACCGCGCGTGCGCATGCGCCTTCGCCGCCTCGACGACTCGGTCCTCAATCTCGTAAATAGGCAACTGCCGCGGATCCACCGCCGCACTCTGCCCGCACCGAAGGGAAGGGGCAATGCAGACGAATTTGCCACCCTCAGCCGCGAAGGCTAAACTAGTGGCATGCGAGTCGGCATCAAGAAAGCAAAAGCCCATCTTTCCGTCCTGCAAAAACGGGTCGAGCGCGGCGGCACGGTGATCGTCGCCCGTCGCGGTCTCCCTGTTGCCCTCTTGGCTCCTCTGAACAAGGCGCACCAACGCACCCGCATCGGCGATCTCTTCGGGCGTCCTTCCCGGATGGACAGCGGCTTCGATAGCAAGGCCTGGAGCAAGCATTTTGCCGACATGTTCGGCGTGGCGCGAGGCTGGTAGTCGGCGATGTCCACCGTCCGCCAAGCTTTGCAATTTGCGCTCGATGAAAACGGCGGGACGATTCCGTTTGATACGTTCATGGGAATCGCGCTGCACCATCCGCAGGATGGCTATTACACGCAGAA
Source organism: Chthoniobacter flavus (assembly GCA_945870655.1). Lineage (GTDB taxonomy): Bacteria > Verrucomicrobiota > Verrucomicrobiia > Chthoniobacterales > JACTMZ01 > JACTMZ01. Next base: position 1,003 of record CAMBSX010000138.1, read on the forward strand.
TGTCCGGACGATCGGGGGTCGCGGGGATTTCACCACAGCTCCGCAACTGACCCCGGCGCTGGGCGAGGCGATCGGACAATGGCTGCAAGGGGAAGCGGAACAACGCGGTTGGAAGCGGTTCAACGTGATCGAGTGCGGACCGGGTTCTGGCGCGCTGGCCGCGGCAGTGACAAAAAGCTTCGGATGGTTGGGGAGGCGCAAGCTCGATCTCCATTTGGTGGAGACATCGGAGCCCTTGCGCGTCGAACAGCAGAAACGCGTGCGCGGCACCTGGCACCCCACGGTGGAGGAGGCTCTGGTCGCGTGTGAAGGGCGTGCCCTGATCTACCACAACGAATTCCTCGATGCCTTTCCCTGCCGCCTGTTCCGCAAAGAGAGCGAAGGCTGGACCGAACTGCAGCTCAAAGTGATTGAGGGCAAACTGCAGGAAGTTTTTCTCCCGCCCACGCGTCCCCTGCCCGTTTCAACCGTTTTTGCGCGCGAATGGGCCACGGGCCAAAGAATTGAAGTCTTCAAGTCGGTCCGCGACTGGATGCGCGGCATGGCGGGGTCATGGAAACAGGGCGCCATGCTCACCATAGACTACGGTGGGAAAGCCGAGGAAATCTACCACCGCCGCCCCGGCGGCACCTTACGCGCCTACCGCAGCCAGGAACGCTTGCACGGCGAGTCCGTTTACGGCCTGCCCGGACGCCAGGATATCACCGCTGATGTGAATTTCGAGGATCTGGCGATGTGGGCGGGTGAACTAGGCTGGGAAACAGGCACGCTCAAATCGCTCGCCGAGCTCGCGCCCGATGCCCGAGGCGCAGACATATTTCGCTGCATCTCGTTTGCAAAACTGTAGCGCAGCCCACGCGCCCCCCCGACCCGAACAAACGAGCGAACCGCTCACCCCTGCAAACCCTCGACTCTCAACCCCCAACTCCCCTCAAACCCCTGCCGCCTGCTCACCCAACTCGCGCCGGATGAAGGTGCGATTGATCGCGTTCAGATAAGCGCGGGCGCTTGCCTCGATCACGTCGGTGCTCGCGCCTTTCCCGGTAATCAAACGTCCGTCGCCGAAGTCGACCTTCAGCGTCACTTCACCCAAGGCATCGTGGCCCTGCGTGACGGCCTGCACATTGTATTCAAGCAGATTGCCCGAGCGTCCAACCACCGCATCGATGGCTCGCATCGCCGCATCGACCGCACCATTGCCCTCGGCATTGCCTTCACTGCTTTCATTGTCGCGACTGAGCACCACGCTGGCCCGCGGCTGCTGGCCGGTGGCGACCGAGACCTCCAATTTCTGGAGCTGCCAGCCTTCGTCCTGCGGCATCATCGAGTCATCAACCAAGGCCGACAAATCATCGTCGTAGACAAATTTCTTTTTGTCCCCGATTTCCTTGAACCGGACGAAGACCGCGCCGATTTCCGCCTCGCTCAATTTGAAGCCGAGGTGCTCGAGGCGCGCGGCCATGGCATGGCGTCCGCTGTGTTTGGTCAGGGGCAGCTCGGTGCCGCCCCAGCCCACCTCGACCGGATCCATGATCTCGTAAGTCTCACGCATCTTGAGCATGCCATCCTGGTGAATCCCCGAACTGTGGGCGAAGGCGTTCTCGCCGACGATGGCCTTGCTGCGCTGCACGTGCAGTCCGCTCATCCGGCTGACAATACGCGAGGTTTTCAAAATTTCCCGCGTGTGCACGTCCGAGTGCAGCTTGCCGAAAAAATCGGCGCGGGTTTTCAGCGCCATGACCACTTCCTCCAGCGCGGCATTGCCGGCGCGCTCGCCGATCCCGTTGACCGTGCCCTCGACCTGGCGCGCTCCGGCCTGCACCGCGGCGAGGGAGTTGGCCACAGCCAACCCGAGGTCGTTATGGCAATGCACACTGATGATAGCGTCGTCGATATTGCCCACGTTGTCCTTCAAATATCTGATCAGCCCACCGTATTGCTCGGGCACGGCGAAGCCCACCGTGTCGGGAATATTCACCGTGGTCGCCCCGGCCGCGATGACCGTCTCGACGACTTGAGCGAGAAACTCGGGCTCGGTGCGCGAAGCATCCTCGGGCGAAAATTCAACATCCCGGCAATGCGACTTGGCCAGCCTGGTGCCCTCGGCGGCGAGGCGCAGGATTTCCTCATGGGCTTTCTTCAGCTTGTGCTCGCGGTGGATTTTCGAGGTGGCGAGGAAAACATGGATACGGCCGCGTTCCCCGGCTGGCTTGACCGCGGCGGCGGCGGCCTCGATGTCCTTGGTCACGCAGCGGGCCAGTCCGGCAATGATGGGGCCTCTGATTTCCGTGGCAATGCGTTGCACCGCCTCGAAGTCACCCTCGCTGATCACCGGAAACCCGGCCTCGATGACGTCGACATTGAGCCGTTCAAGTTGACGGGCCACTTCCATTTTTTCGCGAAGATTCATCGACGCTCCGGGACATTGCTCCCCGTCGCGCAGCGTGGTGTCGAAAATGATGACTTTGTCGGACATGTCTCTGTGCTCAAGAATACCACAGCTTCCGCGGGCGCCCAGCACCGAAAGCCTGCCGGGGAGCTTTGTCCCTCGACACGGACCGGTGGCAGGTTCACTTTGACCGGCGGGATGAAAATTACCCCTATCCTTACCGCCTCGCTTTCCGTCCTCCTCCTCTTCGGCCCGCGGCCCGCCGCGGCGGCAGAAGACAATGCACTGTCTCTCCAGGTCGTTACCACCGCGATGAATTCTCTTCCGGACGTCATTTTCTACAAGGACATGGACGGCGTTTACCGCGGCGGGAATACGGCGTGGGCCGCCTTGGTGGGGCGCCCATTGGCCGAGTTGGTCGGAAAAACGGACGACGACCTCTTCCCGGCCGAACTCGCCGCGGCCTACCGCGCCGATGACCAGAAGACCCTGGCGGCGGGAAAGCCGCGGCAGTTCCAGGAGTGGCTCGTCTACCCCGACGGCCACAAAGTTTACGCCGACACCCTGAAGACGCCTTGGATCGGCGAGGGCGGCAAGGTCCTGGGTATCGTCGGGATTTGTCGTCAGGTGGCAGCCCCTGCCGGGACGCAACCGGATGGCAAGGACTGAGGCTCCCCGCTTCAGCGAGGGCGGACCTACGGTTCGCCTTCCCTGGCTTCGATGACTTCCCATGCGCATCGCCATCTCGGGTTCCCATTCGCTCGGCAAATCGACCGTGGTCAACGACTGGGTTGCTTCCCGCGCCGGCTATACCCGCGAGGAGGAGCCCTACCGGGCCTTGGGTCTGCACGGGCCCTACGAGATTCGTTTCCGGGAGGCCTCGACGCGTTTGCACAACGGGATCCAG
>CAMBSX010000139.1 GCA_945870655.1 Chthoniobacter flavus
TGCTGCACGAAAGGACTGGAACACCATACCGGACGTCTCATGACGCAGGTGCTCGGCGAGTTTTTCCCGAATAATCCCGTTGCCGCCCTTTCCGGGCCGAACCATGCCGAGGAGGTGGCGCGCGGCACGCCGGCTGCCGCAGTACTTGCCGCAAACAACCATGATCTCGCCGCTGGTTTGCGCGAATTCATCGGGACCGCCAGTTTCCGTGTTTACTCGAGTGACGACGTGACCGGAGTCGAACTTGGCGGGGCGCTGAAAAACATTTATGCCATCGCCGCGGGTATCTCCGACGGCCTCGGACTCGGCGACAACGCAAAGTCAGCGCTCGTCACACGTTCGCTCGCGGAGTTGGTCCGGCTCGGCACGAAACTCGGCGGAAAGCAGGAAACTTTTTACGGCCTGAGCGGTCTCGGCGATCTCATTGTCACCTGCTTCAGCGCGCACAGCCGCAATCGCGGACTTGGGGAACGTCTGGGGCGGGGCGAATCGCTGGCCGACATCCAGAACTCGATGGTCATGGTGGCGGAAGGTGTTCCCACCGCACGCAGCGCGCACGAAGAAGCGCGCAAAACCGGGGTCGATACACCTTTGCTCGACACGGTGCACGCCGTACTCTTCGACGGCCTCTCCCCGCGCGAAGGGCTACTCCGCCTGCTCGCCCGCGACGCCAAACCCGAACACGCGCCGGCACCATGATCCACGATCCTGTGAGCAAAGCCCGCCATGGCTGGCGGAAATGGGTCAATACCGATCACAGCCTCGCCGCGCTACTCTTTTTCCTCATCGGCTACGGATTCATCATTTACCCACTTGCCTGCGCGAAAGATACGACTAACCCACTTGCTGCATTTGCGTTCTCCGTCGTCCTAGTGCTCGGCGTGCTCGCCACGACACGACACAAGGCAGTGCGCACGGCCATGGTGGTGCTCGCCGCCTTTGCCTTCACTTCGCGCTGGCTGCATTTTTTAATCCCGGCACACGCCGTTCATGTTATGGCAGCATCTGTCTCGATACTTTTTTTTGGCGTTCTCTCTTTTCTCATCATTCAGCGCGTCTTTCGCGGGGGTGGCATCACTGTCTTCCGCATTTATGGCGCCATGGCGGTTTATGTCATTCTCGGCATCCTGTGGGGCGAGCTCTTCGTTCTGGTTTACCTTTTCGAGCCTTCTTCATTTTACTTCCAACCGTCGTCTCAATTCGGCGAGCCACCCGTCTCCGAGCTTCTCTATTTCAGCTTCACCACACTCACCACCCTTGGCTTCGGAGATATCCTTCCGGTTCATCCGATGGCGCGCGCTCTGACCAACCTCGAGGCTCTGGTCGGGCAACTTTATCCGGCCGTCCTCCTCGCCCGTTTGGTCACTCTTTACCAGAAGTAATGACTACCATCGGAACGCCGGGGTCCAAGACGGCCACGAAAGTGATGCTCCTCGGCGCCGGGGAACTCGGCAAAGAAGTTGTTATCGCCCTGCAACGGCTAGGCGTCGAAGTCACCGCCGTAGACCGTTACAAGAATGCCCCGGGACAGCAGGTGGCGCACCGCGCGCGGGTCATCGACATGAGCGACGCCTCCGCCCTGCGCGAATTGATCACCTCCGAGAGGCCGGATATCGTGGTGCCGGAGATCGAAGCGATTGCCACCAAAACGCTCGTCGAACTCGAGCACGAGGGGATCACGAAGGTGATCCCGACCGCCCGGGCCGCGGAATTGACCATGAACCGCGAGGGCATCCGCCGTCTGGCCGCCGAGGAGCTGGGGCTGGCGACCTCACCATACCGCTTTGCCGGCAGCCTCGCGGAGTTGCGGGCCGCGATCGAGGACAGCAACGAGCCGAAGATCGGATACCCGTGCCTCGTCAAACCGGTGATGTCGTCGTCTGGCAAGGGCCAATCAAGACTGGACGGCCCCGCCGATATAGCCAAAGCGTGGAACCACGCGATTTCCGGTGGCCGGGTCGATTCAAGTCGGGTCATCGTGGAGGGTCTGGTAAAATTCGAATACGAGATCACACTGCTAACGGTGCGCGCGAGAGGAAGCGACGGCACGGTCGGCACCCATTTTTGCGAGCCGATCGGCCATGTGCAGGTATCGGGCGATTATGTCGAGAGCTGGCAACCGCACCCGATGAGCACCAAGGCTTTGGAGGAATCGCGCCGGATCGCGCGCAAAGTCACCGACGCGCTCGGCGGCACCGGAATTTTCGGCGTGGAACTTTTCGTTGCGGCCGACCGTGTTTGGTTTTCGGAAGTAAGTCCGCGCCCCCATGATACGGGACTCGTCACGCTAACCAGCCAGCATCAATCGGAATTCGATCTCCACGCCCGCGCCATCCTTGGTCTTCCGGTTGACGTGACCTTGCGTTCCCCTGCGGCCAGCGCAGTCATCTACGGCGGGATGGAGGCGGAGGGAATCGTCTTCACGGGGATCGACAAGGCTTTGCAAGTGCCGGGCAGCGATTTGCGCCTTTTCGGCAAGCCCGCGTCCTACAGACGCAGGCGCATGGGCGTGGCCCTGGCTCGCGCCGCCGACATCGGGACCGCCCGGCAAAACGCCAAACTGGCCGCCTCAAGGGTGAAGCCGCGCAGGGGCTGAAGATTTCCCCGGGGCGCATTCGCGGTTGCAAGCCCAAGCGCACCGCCTTAGGTTCCGGTCATGAGTATGCCGCTTGCCTTCACCGCGCCGGGGTGGCCGGAGATCTTGTTTATCTTGCTGATCATCTTGGTTCTTTTCGGGGCCAAACGTCTGCCGGAGTTGGCCAAAGGCCTCGGGCAGAGCATCAACGAATTTCGCAAGGCCCGCGAGGAACTCGACCGCGAAGTCAAAAAAACCGCCGCCACCCTCGAAGCCAAAGAAGCCCCGGACAAAGAGCCGCACAAGCCGGCCTGATTTCCCGTGCCCCTGCCGCGCGCGATCATCGCGGCCTCGCTGCTGGCCCTGCTACCTGCCTCTGCCCATTGCGGCAAGGTTTCCGCAGAACACATCGTTTTCACGGCGTGGAACGTCCGTAACTACCTCCTCACCCCGTCGCGCGATGGCACCTCGCCGGCCCCGCCGAAACCGGCGGAGTCCATCGTCGCAGTAGTGACGACCCTGCGCACCATCTCACCCGATATCCTCGGACTGTGCGAGATCGGCACAAGGAAGGACCTCGCCGATTTGCAGCGGCGCCTGGAAAAAGCCGGGCTTCGGCTGCCTCATAGCACTTGGGTCGACGGACCAGACAAGCAAAGGCATCTCGCCTTGCTCAGCCGCTTCCCTCTGGTCGAGGTGCGGCACGAGACGCGCAGGTCATTCCCCTTGGGTGGGGTGATCCGCCGGGTGCAACGCGGCATTCTCGATTGCACGGTCCAAGTCGGGCCCGGCTTCGCGTTGCGGATTCTGGGCGTCCATCTCAAATCACCGCGCGTGGTCCCCGACTTCGACCAAGCCGAATTCCGCCGCGCCGAGTCGCTCATCCTCCGGCGCCACGTGGAAGATATCCTCGAATCCGCACCACAAACGCGGCTTCTTGTCTTCGGTGACTTCAACGACAGCAAAAATTCCCCCGTGGTCACCGGAGTGCTCGGCCGGGCCGGAACCGGCACGTCTTTGACTGCGCTACCCCTGGCCGACCGGCAGGGTGACCAGTGGACTTACCGGTGGGAGGAAGGCGATGAATACACCCGCGTCGATTACGTCATGGTCAGCGGAAATTTACGACCTCTGGTCCGGCGGTCCGGCACCCGTCTCCACCGGAGCAAGGACTGGTTCAAAGCGAGCGACCACCGCCCTCTCATCGTCAACCTCAACCTCCCCGACCCCGAGACACCATGAAAACTCTCCTCCTGCTGGTTTTGCTCTTCCCCGCCACCCTTCGAGCGGCCCCGGAAGCGGACGCCGCCTGGGCGACCATAACGAAACTGCGGCAAGGCCCGGGCCAACCAGCTTCCGAGTCGCCGGAAAAAATCGTGCAAACCGCGCGGTCACACCTCGCCGCCCAGGAAAAAGCGCTCGCCGCTTTTCTGCAGAAGTTTCCCGACGATCCGCGCCGTTTCGAGGCCGAACTCGAATACACCTCGGTCGTCTCGACCCTTGGCGCATCGCTCTCCGACCGCCAGCGCATTGAAAAATCCCTCCAGCGGTTGGCCGCCCTCGAACGATCGAAGTCGGCTCCTTTGCGCTACCGGACAGACGCCGCATTCCAGCGCATTACCATCACGATGCAGACCG
>CAMBSX010000140.1 GCA_945870655.1 Chthoniobacter flavus
GCCAACCCGATCGTGCTGCAACGCGCCCTGATGACCGAAGGCCGCAAAATCGAACTCCGCCAGCAAACCAAAGCGGAGAGCGACTACGCCGTGGCCGCCGCCTCCATCTTGGCCCGCGAAAAATTCATCGACTGGCTGGCCGACGCCGAAAAAAAATGGGGACTCAAATTCCCCAAAGGCGCCTCCGCCGCCGTGCTCGAGGCCGCCCGCACCCTCGTCCACCAACACGGCCCCGACGCCCTCCGCGCCACGGCCAAACTCCACTTCAAAACCACCCAACAAGCACTGGCTTGATGGGTTTGCTGAAAACTGAAGACTGCCAACTGAGCACTGTTCTATGAAATTTCTCCTCCCCCTCCTTTTCACCATCACCACTTCCTTCGCCATGGAAACCAACCAAGCCTCCGCTCCGGCCACACTTCCCGCCAGTGCCTGGAAAGTGATCACCTTCGCCGGGCAAACTCCGTTGGCCGATCACCCGGTCACCTTTGAATTCGACCCCGAGGGCAGCATCGCCGGCGATGCCTCCTGCAACCGCTTCGGCGGCGCTTGCCAAATCGAGGGGAACAAAATCAAAGTCGGTCCGCTTCGCAGCACCCGCCGCGCTTGCGAGCCGGACATCATGCAGCAAGAGCACAAGTTCCTCTCCGTGCTCGGCGCCATTGACGCATGGTCGATCGAGGGCGAAGAACTTGTCTTGACCGGTTCCGAGGGCCAAATCCGCGCCTCCCGCCAAGCCGCCGCGCCATGGTAATACCCCAAGGCAGGGCGGAGCCCCCGGGCCCGCCGCATCGGGCAGCGCGCCCCGGCAAAAACAGATCAAGAAATCGCGGCTAAATGCCGATCTTTGCGCTGGTCGGGAGGCCGTCTAGCGGACAGAATTCATGCCCGTCCGAAACCGGGCCAAAACGTCACGCCAGTCACCTAATTTCCCGTGTATACCCAGAACGAAAAAGTCGAACCGATCGATGTCGCGGAGGAGATGTCACGCTCCTTCCTCGACTACTCCATGTCCGTCATCATTTCACGCGCGCTGCCCGATGCGCGCGACGGACTCAAGCCCGCCCAGCGCCGCATCCTTTACGCCATGCACGACCTGCGGCTCTTTCCCGGGCGCCAGCAGATCAAGTGCGCGAAAATTTGCGGTGACACGAGCGGCAACTACCATCCGCACGGCGAAGCGGTCATTTATCCCACCCTCGTCCACATGGCGCAGAGCTGGGCCATGCGCGAAACTCTGGTCGACGGCCAGGGCAACTTCGGCTCGGTCGAAGGCGATCCGCCGGCCGCCATGCGTTACACCGAGGCGCGCCTCACCCACCTCGGCACGGCCCTTATGGCCGACATGGACAAATCGACCGTCGACTTCGTCCCCAATTACGACGAGCGCCTGACCGAGCCCGTCGTCTTTCCCGCGGCCTTCCCCAATCTTCTGGTCAACGGCGGCACCGGTATCGCCGTCGGCATGGCGACCAACATGCCGCCGCACAATCTTGGCGAAGTGATCGACGCGATCTGCGCGCAGATCGACCAGCCCGGCATTAACCTCGACGGGTTGATGAAGCACGTCAAAGGCCCCGACTTCCCCACCGGTTGCCAACTCTGCGGGGTCGGCGGCATCCGCCAGTACCTCGAAACCGGCCGCGGTTCGGTCAAAGTCCGCGGCAAAGCCGGGGTCGAAGAACTCAAAGGCAACCGCGAACAGATCGTCGTCACCGAAATCCCCTACAACGTCAACCGCGCCACTTTCGTCGAGCGGGTGGCCGATCTGGTCAACCAGAAGACGATCACCGACATCAGTGCCATCCGTGACGAGTCGGACGAAAACACCCGCGTGGTCATCGAACTCAAACGCGATGCCAACCCCAAGGTTGTCATCAACAACCTCTACAAGCACACCGCACTGGAGAGCTCGTTCCCCATCACCATGCTGGCCATCGACCATGGCAAGCCGAAGCTCCTGTCCCTCAAAGAGGCTATCGCCTGTTACATCGAACACCGCCGCGAAGTGGTCCTGCGCCGCACCCGCCACTTGCTCGGGGAAGCCGAAGTGCGCGCCGAGAAACTCGAGGCCTTCCTCATCGCCCTGGCCAACCTCGACGAGTTCATCCGCATCATCCGCGGCTCGAAAAACCGCGAGGAAGCCAAAGTCAAACTCCTCGCCTTCGAGTTCACCCGGAAGCAAATCGAAAAATTCGGGGTTAAAATCCGCAGCGAGGCGCGCCTGACCGACGGCGAATACCTGCTGACCGAGCAGCAGGTCGACGACATCCTCGAGCTCCGCCTCTACCAGTTGACCGGCCTGGAGAGCGACAAAGTGCTCGGCGAATACCGGACGCTCCTTTCCACCATCGAAGACCTGCTCGACATCATCGCCCGCGAGGAACGCGTCCTCGACATCATCAAAAGCGAGCTGCGCGAGATCAAGACGAAATACGCTGGTCCGCGCCTCACCGACATCGTGCCCGACGAAGGAGAGATGAACATCGAGGATCTCATCACCAACGAAGGCTGCATCATCACCGTAACCCACCGCGGCTTCATCAAACGCACCGCGGTCAGCGCTTACCGCGCCCAAAAACGCGGAGGCAAAGGTGTCATCGGCATGCAGACCCGCGAAGCCAACGCGGAAAACGCGGAGGACGACTTCGTCGAACATCTGTTTACCGCGAGCACGCACGATTACCTCGTTTTCTTCACCAAAAAAGGACGCTGCTACGTCGAAAAAGCCTACAACATCCCCGAAATGGGCCGTGCGGCCAAAGGCCGGTCCATCGCCAACCTCCTCGAGTTCAAACCCGGCGAGGAAATTGCCGCCGTCATGCGCATCCAGTCGAAGTTGGGCGCGGGCAAAGACGAGACCTGGGACGAGAACCAGCACATCCTCTTCACGACCAAGACCGGCGTGATCAAGAAAAGCAACCTCTCCTCCTACCGCAACATCCGTAAGGGCGGGATCATCGCGATCAATATCGAGGATGGCGACGAGTTGATTGCCGCGCTCATGACCAACGGACACAACGAAATTGTCCTCATCACCAAGGACGGAATGAGCATACGTTTCAGCGAGGACGGCATCCGCGACATGGGCCGCACCGCCACCGGCGTCTGGGGCATCCGGCCGGCCAAAGGAGACTTTGTTGTTGGCGCCGCTCTCGTGGTGTCGGATACCACTCTCCTCGTGGCCGGAGCCAACGGGGTGGGCAAGCGCACCGAATTCGACGAATACCGGCTCCAGGGCCGCGGCGGCAAAGGCATCATCACCATGAAGGTCACCGACAAAACCGGTGATGTGGTCGGCGCCCTCAGCGTGCGCGAGACGGATGAGATCATGCTCATGACCAGCGGCGGCCAAAGCGTCCGCACCCGGGTGAGCGAGATCCGCATGACCGGTCGCAATGCCCAAGGCGTGCGCCTCATCGGCCTCGGTGAAGGCGAAAAACTCCAAGCCATGGCCCCCGTGGTCAGCCAGAGCATGGAGGAGGAAATCGAAAGCGTCGAAATCTAGCCACGGCGCCCCGCTTCCGTTCCATGACCTCCTCCGAGGTACCCGGCAAAAGCAGTTAGCTACAAAAGCGTGGCGGTGACGGGTGGGCGCACCCGATTGGCCGGACGCTTGCGACTCCCGTGTTTGGTCAGCACGCGCTTGGCTTCCACCCGCGTGCCTGGTCGCTTCCGCACGACCGCGAACCGCTCCCGAGCCAGCGCCACCGCAGTTTGGTGGTCAACCACCGGAGCCGGATAATCCCTGCCGATAAAACAACCGCAGCGGGCCTGCATTTCCAAGGGCATGAGATGCGGCTGCGACAACCATGATTCGGGCACTCGGGCCAGCTCGGGAATCCAGCGGCGGATAAACACGCCTTTTGGATCCTGGTCGAGCGCTTGCTTGGCGGGCGAGTAAATGCGCAGCGTATTGATACCCGTGGTCCCCGCTTGCATTTGAAACTGGCTGAAATGAATGCCCGGCTCGAAATCGAGAAAGTGCCGCCCGAGGTAAACGGCCGGCTCCCGCCAGTGCAGCCAAAGGTGGTAAGCCGCAAAGCTCGCCACCATGGCCCTCATGCGAAAGTTCAGCCATCCGGTGGCCCGCACCGCGCGCATGCAGGCATCGACCATCGGATACCCCGTGGTCCCCTC
>CAMBSX010000141.1 GCA_945870655.1 Chthoniobacter flavus
ACCGAGTTGGGCAGCATCATCCTCCCCGACGTGCGCGGCACCCTCGGAAATATGCGCAACTACGGCGCAGCGTTCCCCTATCTTAGCGCCAACCTCGACTTCAGCGGCGAGTCGGCCCTCGCGGCCCGCAGCACGACGGAGATCCTGCCGGTTTCCCGCTTCCGGGCCAACCCGTCAACCGACGCCACTTACGTCAGCACGTCCTCGGCCGACATCGCCCTTCACCCGAAAATCGCCAAAGCGGCCATCATCGAACGCGGCGACGAAAAAATCGGCGTGCTTGGCGTGACCCCGCCCGACTTGGCCAACATCTCGTCGCCCGGCCGCGTTGTCGTGACCGGACCGCAGGGCGCCACCCTGGTCAGCCCGCGCCAGTATGACCTCGACGGCCTCGCCGCGCATCTCCAACCGGTCATCGACAGCCTCAAGGCCAACGGCTGCAACAAGATCATCCTCGCCACCCAGCTGCAGCAGATCGAAAACGAAAAGGGCCTCGCCGGGAAACTGGCCGACGTCGACGTCATCGTGGCCGGCGGCTCCGGCACCATCTATGCCAATGATCCGGGCCATCTCCTGCCCGGCGACACCGCGGCGGGGGGATATCCGTTCCTCACCACCGACCGGAATGGCAACCAGGTGGCCATCGTCAGCACCGAAGGTCAATACCAGTACCTTGGCCAACTCCTCGTCGACTTCAACGCCAATGGCGAGGTGGTTGGCACCGGTGGCGATACCTTGGCCGTCACGGACGACCAGGTGGAGGAACTTTGGGGCTCCGATCGCAATGCCCCCTACGTCGAAGGAACACGTGGTGGTGCGGTCAAAGGGCTGACCGATGCGGTTGGCGCGGTGATCAGCGCGAAAGATGGTCTCATTCTCGGCAAGTCCTCCGTCTTCCTCGAAGGACGCCGAGGCGTGGTCCGCCAGCAGGAAGCCAACTTCGGCAACCTTTCGGCCGATGCCAACCTCTGGTATGTCCGGCAGTACGACAGCACCGTCCGCGTCTCGCTCAAGAACGGCGGCGGTATCCGTAACGCCATTGGTAGCATTGACGCCTTCGGTAACCCGCAGCCGACCAAAGCGAATCCTCTCGCGGGCAAAGATGCGGGCGACATCTCCCGCCTCGACATCGAGGACTCGCTCAAATTCAACAATGCCCTCAGCTTGGTCACGGTGAAAGCCTCGCAGCTCAAGCTGCTTCTCGAGCACGGTGTGGCCGGGAGCAACGGGACAGGGGTGGACAAAAACACGCCCGGCCAGTTCAGCCAACTTGGTGGTATCGTCGTGGTCGCCGACCTGAGCCGAACCGCCCAGACCTATACCTCTGCGTCCAATGTCATCTCGGCGGTCAACGCCGGCCAGCGCGTCCGCTACGCCGCGTTGACCGACGGCACCGGCCGTCCGACCGATGTGATCATCGCCGACGGCGAAGTCCTCGATCCCGACCGCCCCATCCGCATGGTCACGCTCAACTTCCTGGCCAATGCCGGCAGCGCTAACTCGGATTTCGGCGGGGACAGCTATCCCTTCCCTTACATCCAACGGCTCAACGGCGCAGAAAATTATGACCGCAAGGATCTCAACTCCGGCTTGCTTGCGCCTGCTCTCCCCGGCAGCTTCCCGGCGCTGAGCTCGTTCGCCACCGTTGGCACCGAGCAGGATGCCTTCGCCGAATACCTGCTCGCTTATCACGCCACCACACCCTTCGGCCTGGCCGACACGGCCGTCGATCTTGATCGCCGTATCGTGCAAGGCACGGCGGACAGCGACAATGACGGCTACAGCAATGCGGAGGAAACTTCGCTCTACACCGTGGGCATGGATGCCGATGTCGCCGCCACGGCCGGGCAGGTCAATGCCCTCGGCCGTATCCGTGCGGTCGGGCGGGCCGAGGTCACAGCCAACCCGTTGCTCTACAGTCTCTACACAGCGGAGCAATTCAATGCCGAGCGTCTGGCCGGCCGGGCCGACGTGACCTCGAATCCTTCGGCTTACAGCCTCTTCACCGGACCGCAGGCCGATATCCGCCTCGACGGACTCGTCCTGCCCGTCTCCGCACCGGGCACCCTGAGCATGAAACTCCAGTCGTCAGACAACCTCGGCAGCTGGACTGATGTCGCCGTGGTGCCGGACGTGCAGATCAATCTGAATGGACCGAAAAAGTTCTTCCGCTTCCAGGCTGTGGCACCGTGAAGATCTTGAGTTCTTTACCAAAAGGCGCCCCGGCAACGGGGCGCCTTTTTTGCTTTGGTTCGACCGGGATATCTCCTCGTGGCTATGACACTCTTTCCCGATCAGCGCGAAGCAAGATAAATGGCTAGGGCAAGAAATACGGCGAAGGCGAGCAGTCCGATGCCGGCCGCGATCCAGCGTCTGCGGGGAAATGGATCGAGGGACGAGCAGGACGGACAATAGCCGCGCACGGCCCCGCGTGAACCACAACGTTGACATCGTGCCATGGTCAGAGCGGTAACCGCCCACCGTGGCCAAGGCAATCCCGAAATGTAACAAATAGTTCACTATCAGCAACTTGAGATTGCGAACGCAAGGCCGGGAATTGGCCGACCGTGGTGTGGCGAAATTTTCACAATTCCCCCTTTGCCATCGGGGTGTCCCGGCGGTTCCCCTTGGGTCTGCCCGCCATGCTCCCCAGCTACTTTCACGAAATCAGCCTCGTTCCGCTTTTGAGCTTGGAGGAAGAAACGGCGTTGGCGGAACGGGTGCAAGCGGGGTGCGAGGCGGCCCGGCACCGCATGATTGTGGCCAACTTGCGTCTTGTCGTGAAAATCGCCGGTGAATTCGTCCATCGGGGGGTGCCGCTCGACGACCTTATTTCCGAAGGCAACCTCGGGCTGATCCGGGCGGTGGAAAAATTCCGCCCTCAAAAAGGCGGCAAATTCAGTTCCTATGCCGCGTGGTGGATTCGCCAGGCCATCCACCGCGCGCTCGGTGAGCAAAATCATGCCGTCCGGCTGAGCCCGCTCGCCATGAGCAAACTGTCCAAGCTCCGTCGCATCGCGCACAGCATGTCGGATGCCCTCGGCCGCGAACCAACCGACGAGGAGTTGTCCGATGAACTCGGACTGGAGGCCGTCACGGTGACCAACCTCAAGAACGTGGCGGCCCGCCCGGCCTCGATGGACTCTTTGCTTTCCGGAGAGGTCGGGGCCACGCTGGGAAGTCTGCTCGTCGACGAACAAGCCGAGGACCCTCTAGAGGCGCTGAGCGGCAAAGATCTGAGGGACAAAGCAGGGGAATTGCTCACCGTGCTGAAAAGCAGGGAGCGGGCGGTGGTCGTCCGCCGTTTCGGTTTGGACGGACACCAACCCATGACCCTCGAGCTGATCGGCGCGGAACTCGGCTGCACCCGGGAAAGGGCGAGGCAAATTCTGGAGGACGCCCTCAAGCGGATGCGGCGCACTTTTTCCCGACACCAGTCGCGGCAGTTCCTGCGCGTGGTGGCGGCCAGCCCTCTCCGGTCACCCGGCGCAGTCGCCATCTTGCTTCCTCCCGCCCGCTGTGCGGCCTAGGCGTCGCGCGCTGAGTGCTTGGCAGAGCCCGAGAGGGGATGCTGGCGGGCCGTATGGCCGGACAAACCCTCCACCGGCCGGTTGACAGTCGGGTGTAACTGGGGTAATTTTGCCAGGTGGTGTTCAACAGGCGTCTTCGTTTGGTCGGCTACGCGGCCGCTGCGGTCGCCATGTTTCTCATGGCCGGTGGCCATTGGGGCGCCCTGCAAACCGTGGCGTGGTCCGGGATGCTGTGGACGTATTCGCAGGAAGACGGATCATGGCTCTCCGGCATGAAGAAGACGTTCGATGGCGAGCATCCTTGCACGATGTGCACCTCGATCAAGACAGGGCAGGAAAATGAACGCACCTCGCCGGCGGCCATCGCGTCGCTGAAAAAGCTGGAAGCCTTTCCCGCCCCTTTGCGCGCCGCTCTGCCACCTCGCGACTGCCGCGACTTTGTTTTCCCCGCGGCGGGTGCTGTGCGGCCCGCGGCGCGTTCTGACGCGCCACCCGTGCCGGTGCCCATTTCGGATCTCGTTTAAGAT
>CAMBSX010000142.1 GCA_945870655.1 Chthoniobacter flavus
TGACCGCGGTGCGTCTGGAAAAGCGCACGGCTTTACTGGGCCGCGGCGTGTCCGCTTACGGGGCGGCTTTCCCCGTGACCGGCGACGTCGGCGATGTGCGGGCCGGCTTTGTCGAAGGGGGCAAAGTTACCTTGGCCGGCCGGGTCACCGCGCGGCGCGACATGGGCAAGAGCCATTTTCTCGATCTGAGCGACCACAGCGGTCGCATGCAGGTCTACCTGCAGGACAAGGCGCTCGGTGAAGAAGTGGTGGCGGTTTACGGACTGCTGGACATCGGCGACTTCGTCGGGGTGGAGGGTGAATGCTTCACCACCAAGACCGGCGAACCCTCGATCAAGGCGGAAAAATTCGTCTTTCTCGGCAAGTCGCTTCATCCTTTGCCGGAGAAGTGGCACGGCCTGCAGGACGTCGAAGCGCGGCACCGGCAGCGTTATCTCGACCTTATTTCCAACGAGCACGCGCGGAATATTTTCCGCCAGCGTTTCGCCATTATCCGTGAGATCCGCGCCTTTTTCGAAGAGCGAGGATTCCTCGAGGTGGAGACGCCGATGATGCAGGCTGTGGCCGGAGGGGCAGCGGCTACGCCTTTCGAGACGCATCATAATGCCCTCGGGATGGATCTCTTCCTTCGCATTGCCCCCGAGCTGTATTTGAAGCGGTTGCTCGTCGGCGGGTTTACCAAAGTTTTCGAACTCAATCGCAATTTCCGCAACGAAGGCGTTTCACGGCGGCACAATCCCGAATTCACCATGCTGGAGGCTTATTGGGCTTATGCGGATTTCGATATGATGGCCACGCTGGTCGAGGAGTTGGTCTGCCGCGTGGCCCAGAAAGTGTGCGGCGGCCTCAAGATCGAGCACAAAGACCACCAGGGGGTTGTCACTCGGACGATCAATCTTTCGCGTCCCTGGCGCCGGGCAAAGTACCGCGACCTTGTCGAGGAAGCGGAACCGGGTTGGTTCGCCCGCGATGTTTCCGGACGCCGCAACCGCGCGCTCGAGCTCGGCTTGGACATTTCGCACTGCGTGGAGGACTACGAGGTCACGCAGCATGTTTTTGAAAAGCTGGTCGAAGAAAAGACGATCGACCCTTGTTTTGTCATCCAGTGCCCCAAGGAGCTTATCCCCTTGGCCAAAACCAATGCGGAAGATCCTTCTTCCCTCGATGTGTTCGAATTGGTCATGAACGGCCAGGAAATCGCGCCGGGCTATTCCGAACTGAACGACCCTGTGGTGCAGCGCGAGCGTCTGGTTGAGCAAAGCGGCGGCGAGCAGCACAAGATCGACGAAGAATTCCTTCACGCCTTGGAATACGGCATGCCGCCAGCCGGGGGTATGGGGATGGGCATCGACCGGCTGGTCATGTTGCTGACCGGAGCGGAGTCCATCCGGGAGGTCATCCTCTTCCCGCACCTCAAGCCGCGTGCCGAGGCCTGAGTGACCGGCCATGAAAGCGCGCAGCGCTTATCCGCCCGGCGCACTCAATATCAACGGGTTCAGTTTTTTCAACGCGGTGTCCTTCCAGATTGTGCTGGGGGCTCCGGTCATTCTTTTCGCCAAGTCGCTCGGCGCCTCATCCTTCCTGCTGGGCACCATCGCGGCACTCACCCCGCTGCTCAATATCCTCCAACTCCTCGCGGCGCGCTTCTTCCATCGCACGGGCTACAAACGGTTCGTTTTGGCCGGTTGGGGCGCGCGCACCTTTTTCACCCTCTGCATCGCGGCCATTCCGGTCTGGCCCGGGCTGACCGTTTCCGGCCGTTTGTGGCTGCTTGCCGGTTCCCTCTTCGGGTTCAATTTGTTGCGGGGCTTTTCGGCTGGAGCGTGGTTGCCGTGGATGACGGCCCTGGTTCCCGAGCAGGTACGCGGAAGTTTCCTCTCGCGGGACAATGCCTTCATGCATCTGGGCTGCCTGGTGGCCTTGCTGGTCTCCGCATGGGTCATGTCCGGCTCGGTCGAGGCGGCCGAATACGCTGCGGTTTTCGGTATCGGTCTGGTTGCCGCCTTGATCAGCCTGTGGTTCGTGCATCGGATTCCCGACGCGGAGTCTCCAGAGGACCGTCTTCGCTCCGGAGCGCCCGTGCCCTGGGGCGCCATGTTGCGGCACCTGCCGTTCGCCCGCCTGCTGTGGTTCACCACCCTTTACATGACGGTGATCGGCAGCTTGGGAGTTTTCACCGTCGAATACCTCGTGGTGCGCGAAAAGTTCGGAGAGTCTACCATCTTGCTCCTCGGCAGCTTGTCCTTCGTCGGTGCGTTGGTCGGGCTGACCATCACCGCTCCTAGGCTTGACGTCACGGGCAGTAAGCCGTGGTTGCGCCGCGGGCTCGTTCTGATGGCGCTGGTTATTTTCGGGTGGTTTGCCTTGGCTGCTGGCTTGCTGCCCGGATGGCCGAGTTTGGTCGGGGGATTGAATTTCCTCGGTGGTCTGGCCGGGGCGGTTTTTGGCGTGGCCAACACGCGCATCATCATGGTCAGCGTGCCGGCGATGGGCCGCAACCACTTCTTCGCGCTCTTCACCGTGATCTGCGGGCTCGGTTTGGGCGGTGCACCGATGGCTTGGGGGGCTGTTCTGGACGCCCTCGGGTCAATGGAGGTGGCGGCGGGGCCGCTTTCGATCAATCGCTACTCGCTCTATTTTGCCGTGCTCGCCTTGCTGGCCTGCTGGGACGTGCGTTTGATCCCCGGTCTGCGGGAGGGTGTATCGGCCGGGAGTATTCCTCTCGCGGCGGCGGAGGCTCGTCCGGTGGCACCGGTGGAGTGAAGGCACCCTAAGGTGGCGGACCGGGCGCCGGGACGCGCTCCTCCCGCCGCGGCAAAAACTTGATCAGCAGCCCGAGACGCGTAAACTCCTATTTTCATCGCATCGGCTAGGTAGCTCAGTTGGCAGAGCAGAGGACTGAAAATCCTCGTGTCGGGGGTTCGATTCCCTCCCTAGCCACCTCTTTCAATATTTCGCGTCCGGTGAAAGAAACCCGTTTGGAAAACGAGGTAACATGAGGCTTCGCTCAAGCAACCGATGTTTTGCGGATCTCGTCGAGCAATCCAATCAGGTCGTCGATTTGGGCCGGGGCGAAAACGCCTTCCGGGCCCTGCGGGTTTAAGTCGGTGAAGGGCGACTCGTAGAGAAGTTCCGGTGCCATGACGCCGCGCTCGGTGAGCTGGTCGACGATGAGGTTCACGAACTCGATCTGGTTGGCGGAGAGGTTACCGCCGCCGGTGAATTTTCCGAGGGCGTGCTTGGCCGCTTCGCGGTCGAGGCCGACGAGCGAGCGGACAAACAATCCCAAGCTGCCATCGCACTTTGTTTTGGCGTCCTCGAGTTCGGCCGATGTGCCAATGCCGCTTTCGGCCAGCATACGTTCGAGTTCACTGAGGTCCGAGGCGGTGAGCGGCTCGTTGGTCCGGAGCTTGTGGATGCTAATGTGGTCTTGGTGCTCCCGGAGGAAGGCGCGTGCCTTCTCGCGGAATTTCTCGAAGCTGCGCACTCCGGCGAAGCCGGGCAACTCGATGACCTCGCCGGCCTCCATTTCGT
Organism: Chthoniobacter flavus; assembly: GCA_945870655.1. GTDB lineage: Bacteria > Verrucomicrobiota > Verrucomicrobiia > Chthoniobacterales > JACTMZ01 > JACTMZ01. The sequence goes on from CAMBSX010000142.1 coordinate 3,535, forward strand.
CCTCGAAGTTCGAGTAGACGGGCTTGCGGCTGGATTTCTCGATGAGTTTGACCAGTGACCGCAGGCGGCGGCGGACCGTTTCGAGCATCGGCGTGGTGACGCCTTCCCACCATGTCTCCGTCTGCAACTCCTGCAGCAGCGGCAGTTCGGTTTTGACCAGCGGGATGTTGGATTTTTCCTCGAGCAGGCCGGCGATCAGCTTCACCTGGTCGCGCAGTCGTTCGTAGGCGGGTTCCGAGCGGAGCAGGGCGAGCTGGAGATTGAGGATGAGAAGGTCGAAGCGCTTGGCCTCCTCTTCGTCGGACGGCAGCTCCGAGGGTAGTCCGGCCACCTCTTGCGAGAGTTCCGAGAGATCCTCCGGCTTCAGTTCCGGCCAGACGTCGTCGGTGCGGTATTTCTCGATGAGGCGGCGTTTCGGGCGGACGACGAAGTTGTCGAGGTTCATCGCGTTGATCTCCTCGCGGATCAGGGCGACCGCGTCGCGTCGGAGGTCCCGATCTGTCGATTCGCCTTC
>CAMBSX010000143.1 GCA_945870655.1 Chthoniobacter flavus
GCGGAAGTTGGGGGTTGAGGAATCAGGGTTTGAGGACGAACTTGGGCAGCTATGCCGAGGGGTGCGTTGAGGTCTTTGCTTATGATGCCGTTGATCGCGTGGGCGACGGTCGGGTGCGTGCCGCTGAGCGAAACCACGGTGTTTTACACCCCGGCTTCCGACCGGGTCTACCCGCCCAAGGGCAAGCGTGAGCCAGTCCCAGTCCTGTCCGAACCTCCCGCCTGGCCGCATCAGGTCATCGGCCGCTTCGCCCTGCAGTCCGATCGCGGCTATCCTTTTGTCAGCAAAGCCCTCCTCTACAATGCGCGCCTGCAGGGGGCGGACGCGGTGGTGGTCCGCAAAGTAGGGTTCGATGTGCGCCAAACCGTCAACCAGATCCCGGCCAGTTGGGAGAGCATTCCGCAGAGCAACGTGATTTACCAGCGGGTGAAAAATACCCAGGGGCAGTGGGAGACGGTGCCGCAGGTTTACACCACGTCTGTGCCGGTCTTTCGCCCGGAGCGTACCGTAGTCAGCGAAAAACAGTGGACTGATGTGACCGCCGAGATGGTTGTGCGGCGCGGTACAGTGCCGCTGGCGGCGCCGGGGACCGCACCGAGCGCGACGCCACGGTGAGGCAAAGTTGGAGGTTGAGCCATGCGGGTGGAGCGATGAAGGTGGAGAGATGGATGACTTAGTCCGACGGAAGCGGGGGTGTTTGCTCGGGGCGTTTCTGGGCGATGCCCTGGCCATGCCGGTGCACTGGTATTATGACCGTGGAGCGCTGCAGCGGGACTACGGGCGGGTCACCGACTTGGTGGCGCCGAAAAGCCCGCATGCGGACAGCATCCTCTGGCGCTCGAGCTATGCGGCGCCAAATGCCAAGGGTGAAATTTTGCATGATCAGGCGCCGTATTGGGGGCGGCGAGGGGTGCATTACCATCAGTTTCTGGCCGCGGGGGAGAACACGGTGAATATGCAGCTGGCGCGGGAGTTGCTGGAGTCCTTGCGCGCCTGCGGGGGCTATGATCGTGCGGATTATTTGCGGCGGTATCTCGAGTTCATGACCACCCCGGGCAAGCACCGGGATACTTATTTGGAAGAGTGTCACCGGAATTTTTTCACCAAGTATGCGCGGGGCAAGAAGCCGGAGGATTGCGGCGGGGAGGATATTCATATCGGCGGGCTGGCCCATGTTCCGGTCTTGGCCGTGTGGTCTGCGGATGATGAAAGTGCGGCGTTGGCCGCCGTGCGCGAGCAGGTGCGGGTCACCCATCGCGGGGAATTGGTCGAGAGTGCGGCGCGCGATCTCACCAAAATGCTCATCGCGATTCTGAACGGTGCTCCGGTCCGCGAGAGCATCGAAAAATTCGGTAACGGCTGGGTCGGCCGGAAGAAGCTCGAGACTTGGGCGGCCCGGCCGGACGAGGAAGTGGTCGGCGCGATTTTGAGCCCAGCCTGCTACCTGAAAGACTCCTTTCCCGCCTCGCTCTTTCTCGCCTGGAAATATGCGGACGATCTGGAATCGGCCCTCGTGGCGAACACCAACCTTGGCGGTGACAATTGCCACCGCGGGATTGTTGTCGGCGCCCTCGTGGGGGCGGGTGGCGCGGAGGTGCCGCCACGCTGGACCGAGAGGTTGTCCTGCGCGGCCATGCTGGCCTGAGAAGAGCTCTTCTCTTCCCCGGAGGGCCGGCGGTTTACCGTCGCGACGAGTCGCGGGGAAACGGAAGGGCGGTGCGTGGGTTTATTCGGCGTCGAAGGTGACAACAATCGCGCCGCGAAGATCACCCTCCTGAAAATCGACCGCTTGGTCCTGCGGGTAGTCGCGGGCGATGGCGGCGCGGACATTCGGGGCGATCTCGTTCCCGCTACCGTGGCAGGCGAGGCAGGTGGCCATGACGGGCACCGGGCGGTAGTAGCGGATGGCTTTTGTTCCGTCGTCCGTGGTCACTTGTTTGATCACTGGCTTCGGAGGGGCGGCCGGTTTCCAAGAGGCCAACCATTCTTCGAGCACGGCGCGGTCCGTGGCATCGGGCTGATTGCCGGAATTACGGACGCGCAGCGCGGTGCGGCGGACGCTTTGGACTTGGGGGAACTCCTCGGCTATCTGCGCGGTGAGAGGGAGAGCTTCGAGGCGGCAATACGCAATGGCGGCCTCGGGACCTTCGCTCGCGATTTTTTCCTGCAGGGTGGTCATCAGGCTGGTGAAAAGACGACCGGCGACCTGATCGCCGATTTCCTTGGGGTCGGCGGCCGAGGCAACTAGGGGAAGCAGGACGGCGAGAAGAAGCGTGCAGACGCTCGCCGCGGCGAGCGGCTTGGCCGGGGAGAGGCGGCGGGTAATTGTGCTAGGCAAGTTGGGCAAGAGTTTTTGCTTCTTCGGCTTTGAGTTCGGCGGGGAATTTCCTGCCCAGATGGTCGAAGAATTCGTCGTTGGAATGCACTTGCTCGGCGAGCGTGGCGGAGTTTTCGGACATCAAGGCTGTGAAGCGTTTTTCCGGATAATCCAAACCTTCCCAGGGAAGATCGTGGTAACCAGGCATGGTTCCGAGCGCACTGGGGCGACCGCCGGCCTCGCCGCGGCAGCGGCCGACGATCCAGGCGAGGACGCGGAGGTTTTCGCCGAAGCCCGGCCAGTAGAATTTGCCGTTGCCGTCCTTGCGGAACCAATTGACGTGGAAAATACGCGGCTTTTTCGCGCCGAATTTTTCGCCCATTTCCAGCCAGTGGCGGAAGTAATCGCCCATGTGGTAGCCGCAAAAGGGCAGCATGGCCATGGGGTCACGGCGGAGGGCGCCCACTTTTCCTTCGGCTGCGGCGGTTTGTTCGGAGGCGAGGGTGGCGCCGACGAATGTGCCGTGATTCCAATCGCGGGTCTCGAAAACAAGCGGGATGTCGTTCATGCGCCGTCCACCGAAAATGATGGCGTCAACCGGCACACCGTCCGGATTTTCCCATTCCGGGTCAATGCATGGGCAGTTCCGCGCCGGGGCGGTGAAGCGCGCGTTGGGATGCGAGGAAGGTTTGCCGCAGCCCGGCGTCCAGTCTTCGCCCAGCCAACTGATCAGGTGCCCGGGCGGCTCTTCGGTCATGCCCTCCCACCAGACGTCGCCGTCGTCGGTCAGGGCCACGTTGGTAAAGATGCTGTCTTTCCGGCAGGATTCCATGGCATTGGGATTGGTGCGGTAGGAGGTGCCGGGGGCAACGCCAAACCAGCCGGCTTCGGGATTGATCGCGCGCGGGGTGCCGTCCGCACCGGGTTGAATCCAGGCAATGTCGTCGCCCACCGTGGTGACTTTGTAGCCTTTGAGCGCGGCGGGGGGGACGAGCATGGCAAAATTGGTTTTGCCGCAGGCGCTGGGAAAGGCGGCGGTGACGTAGCTTTTTTTTCCGTCCGGCGTTTCCAATCCGAGAATGAGCATGTGTTCGGCCATCCATCCCTCGTCGCGTCCGATGACCGAAGCGATGCGCAGGGCGAGACACTTTTTGCCGAGCAGGGCGTTGCCGCCGTACCCGCTGCCGTAGCTCATAATGAGGCGCTCCTCGGGGAAATGGGCGATGAAGGTGTTCTCCGGATTGCAGGGCCAAGGGACGTCCTCCACGCCTTCGCCCAGCGGGCGGCCCACCGAGTGGAGGCATTTCACGTAAAAGCCATCCGGGCCGAGCACGTCGAGAACGCGCTGTCCGATGCGGGTCACGATGCGCATGTTGGCCACAACGTAGGGAGAGTCGGTGATTTCCACCCCGATGCGCGCGATTTTCGAGCCGACCGGGCCCATGCTGAAGGGAATGATATACATGGTGCGTCCGCGCATGCAGCCCCGGTAAAGGCCGTACAACTTTTCCTTCATCACGGCCGGGTCCTCCCAATTGTTGGTCGGGCCGGCGTCGTCTTTCGATTGACTGCAGATAAAAGTGCGCTTTTCCACCCGGGCTACGTCCCGCGGGTCGGAGCGGACGAGCAGGCAGTTGGCCCGCTTCTGCTCGTTGAGCCGGATGGCCGAACCGGAGTCCACCATGATTTGCCGCAAGCGTCGGTCTTCCTCCTCC
>CAMBSX010000144.1 GCA_945870655.1 Chthoniobacter flavus
CGGGTTCGGGCATCCGGCCCGCAGGGCCGAGACGGACAAGCCGTGCGCCAGTTGCACGTGGCGCACCATTTTGAGCTGCGCGCGCATGGGCAAGCGCAGTCCCGGGGCGTGGAGGCCGGTGCCGTGACCCAGCCCGATGAAGCACTGGGGTTCGTTGAAGGTCATCCAATCCCCGATCCGGTCGCCCAGATGCCGGGCGACTAGCGCGGTATAATCGGCAAACCATGCCGGCGAGTCACGATGACCCCAGCCGCCCTCGTCGAAAAGAACTGTGGGATAATCCCAATGGAACAAAGTGCAGAACGGCCGGATGCCCGCCTCAAGCAAGCTGTCGACCAGTCGCTGGTAAAAATCCAATCCGCGGGCATTGACCTTGCCCCGCCCCCGTGGGAGCAGGCGCGTCCAGGAAAGGGAGAATCGGTAGGCCTGCAACCCCAGATCCTTCATCAACCGGACATCGTCGCGGTGGCGGTGGTAGTGATTGCAAGCGGTTCGGCCGTCGTGGCCTTCCCACACCTTGCCGGGCGTCTGGCAAAAGCGGTCCCAGACGGACAGACCGCGACCATTCTCCCGGGCCGCTCCTTCGATCTGGTAGGCCGCGGTGGCGGCACCCCAGACGAAGTCCCCAGGGAAGGGGCGATGCTGGGCGGCGGAACTCAAGAGCGAAGCACGTCGGGCCCGATCTTGGCCGGGCCGGGGCCTGTCGAGTTGCGCAAGACGATTTGCGGTTCGACCCGGATGTAAGTGGCCGGCAGGGAAGGTTCCTGCAGGCGTTCCATCACGCGCTGCGCGGCGAGCCGCCCGAGCAGGCATTTGTCGAGACGCACTGTGGTGAGGGCGGGCACCGAGCCGCCGGCCCAGAAGATGTCATCGAATCCGATGACCGAAATATCCTGGGGCACGCGGCAGCGGCCGCCGTTTTGGAGCGCGGCGAGCAGGCCCACCGCCATTTCGTCGTTGAGGCAGAAAATTCCGGTCGGCATGGATTTTTCGCGGAGCAAGGTTTCGCCCGCCTCCATGCCGGACTCGCGGCTGAAATCGCCCGGGATGCGCCGGATGGAGGTGGCGGGCACTCCGCGCCCGGTCCAATAAGCGATTGCGGCGGCTTCGCGTTCTATACTCGCGACCTGATCGTCGCCCGTGACCAAAGCGAATTCGCGGTGGCCCATTTCATAAAGATGCTCCGCCGCCGCTCTGGCCCCGGCCGCATTGTCAAAGCAGATCACGTCGGCGTTCCCGCTGCCTTGGGGCGCATCGGCCACCACCGCGGGCGGACCCTGCCGGATGAGGTGCCCGAGAATCGGCGGGGCAATAGGGCCCAAGTAAATCACCGCATCGACATGCGCTTTGGAGACCAAGCGGAAATAGTCGTCCTCTTTGCGCAGTTCGCCGGCGGGGAGGATGACGAGCGCGGCGTGTTGGCGGCTCAGTTCGGTCTGGATCCCGCCGACGATTTCCAAGTGGTAAGGCCCCATCGACTTTTTGCGCAGCACGTGGCCGACCAGGCCCACGCTGACCATCGAGCTTTGCTTGCGTCTTTGCTGCGGGGCGAGCGGGTCGGCGACGAACGTTCCCTGCGCGGGCACGCTGTAAATGAGCCCTTCCTCCCGCAATTCCCCCAGTGCTTTGCGCACCGTGATTTTGTTCACTTTGAGCTGCTTGGCCAGCTCGTCCATCGAGGGCAGGCGGGCGAGGGGGGCCAGTTCCCCGTTCTCGATCTTGCCTCGGATCCGCTCGGAAATCTGACGGTAAAGGTATTGGTGGCGGGTTTTTCCCCGCTGCAGTTGGTGTGATGAAGAGATCATCGCCTTTCAATAAAACCCAGCAGCCGGGCAGAGGCAATCCCGCAGTGCCGGTGTTTACTCGGAGAGAAAAGGCAAATTCGCCGTGCTCGCCCCGCCTTTGCCGTCCCGCACAACGAGAAAAAGACGGTACGCGCCGGGCGGTGGGAAGATGACGGAGCACTCCGGACCGCGACCGGTTGCGACCGCCTGGGGAAAGGTCGGTGGAACGCTCTCGGCATCCCCGCCGTGTTTGAGGTCTGTGCTCTCCGCCATCACCGTCCACTCGTAGGTCAGGTCGTCTTCATCGCGGTCGGAAACCGTGGCGATGGCCTCGAGGCGCGTCCCCGATTTGGCGCGGTCCGCTTGATTGACAAAACGCAGCGCTTCGATTTTCGGGCTGCGGTTGGCCGGCCACTCTCCGGTCCATTGCCGCACAACCGCGTCGACTGCGGGAAGTTTTTCTCCGGTCGGCAGGAGCATGCCATACCAGGTGGGGGTGGTTTCCTGCTTTTGGCCCCAGAGAAAAGCATAGGAACCGAGGCACAGTCCTTCTTTGTTTTTCATCACGCTTTGCAGCGTGGCGAAATACTGCGCGGCTTTTTCGTCGGCGGTGGGCTCGAGGGGGGCGCCCCACGCTGTCTTGGCCACTTCCCAGTGCCCCGAGGGACCATACTCGGTGATGACGTAAGGTTTTTTCCAGCCGAGTCCCTCGAGCTTCATGCCCGTGCCGCCCGCCCCGCTGTAGGCATTGATGCCAAGAATGTCGATCGAGGGATAGTGCTCCATGATCTCGCGCACCTTGTTCTCGTCGGCCCCGGCAATGACTGTCATAATCGGATGATTCGGGTCCTCCTCCTTGACGATCTTGGCCAGCTCCTCGAGTTCTTTCCAGACCCGCGCCGCCTCCGGGAGGCCGGGAAAAATTTCCATTTCGTTGCCCAGTCCCCAGACCAGCAGGTTCGGATGGTCTTTGTAGTGGCGCACCGCCGCGCGGATCTTCTGGCGCTGCTTTTGCACCATTTCCGGGTCAAGGTACGAAAATCCGTGGCGCTCGTGTTCGACCCAGAGGCCGGGGGTAAAGGTCAGGCCGAGTTCCTCGATCTGAGCCAGCTTCGTCCGGCCGGAGGCATCGGTCTCCTCCAGCTGTTCGATGCCCCAGAACCGCACCGAATTGGCGCCCAGTTCTTTGGCCAAGGCGAGGGACCCGGGGCCGCCGACCCCGAGGATGAAATAAGGCTCCCCGTTGCGGCGCAGTTCCCAGCCTTTTTCCGCCGATTGTTTCACTTCGACCTGTGATCCGCCGGCCATGCCCTGGGTGGTCAATCCGGCGCCGACCAAAAGAAGAGCGAAGTTCCACTTGACCCGACCTAGGTTAGACATACATTACTCAATCATGTTGGCCCCCCGCCTGTCCATTCCGAAGCGGGCGGTCTGGGCCACCGCTGCGCTTTTTTGTTTAAATGGTCTTGCCGAGGGACAAGAAGCGGCTGCCTCGGGGGAGAGTTCTTCCGCCCTGACCATGCAGGCTTGGTCCGCCTTCGAGCGCCAAGATTATCCTGCCGCGCGCGTGGCCATCGAGCGCTGCCAATCCCTTTACGGGACCCAAGCCGTGGAGATGCAAAGCAAGTTGACCGCGCTTCCGGACACCGAAAACGGTCATCAGGCCTGGGCCCTTAATGACGTGGGCACCTGCACCTTTGTCCTGGGCAAGGTTGCCGAGGCGGAGGGGAAAAAGGACGAGGCCATGACGTTCTACCAAAAGGTGGTGGAAGCCTACCCCTACGCCCAGTGCTGGGACAAATCCGGCTGGTTTTGGCAGCCTGCGGTGGCCGCTCGGGAGCGCCTCGCTTTTCTCAGCCTCGAAGCGCCCTGATCCTTCCCGCCATTAAAAATTCACCCCCAAATAATTGTAACTCCAACTTTACCCTTCCATGTCTACCCACAAATTATTTCTTCCCAGTTTTCTAGCCGCCGCCTCTTTTGCTTCAGCGCACAGCTCCGCGATGGGCAGTCCCGTCGTGACGATGGAACGTGGCACCGAAGTCAAGTGGACCTCCGTCGAGGGCAAAACCTACCGCCCGCAATGGTCATCGGGGAACTCCGACACTTGGACCGACTTGGCTCCTGCCATGAATGGCAATG
>CAMBSX010000145.1 GCA_945870655.1 Chthoniobacter flavus
AACCCGGCTCCAAGCTCCCCGCTCCACACTCCATGCGCAAACACGTCGACTGCCTCATCGTCGGTGCGGGATTTTCCGGCCTGACCGTGGCCGAGCGTCTCACCACGGAGCAGGGAAAGACCTGTCTTTTGGTCGAGAAGCGCGACCACCTCGGGGGCAATGCTTATGACAAATATGACGCGGCCGGGGTTCTGGTCCACGCTTACGGGCCGCATTACTTCCGCACCAATGCCCCGCGCATTGTCGATTACCTCAGCCAGTTCACCGCGTGGCATCCGGTTGATTACAAAATCCTCTCCTATTCCGACGGCCGCTACTGGAATTTTCCGATCAACCTGAACACCTTCGAGCAATTTCTCGGGCGTCCGTCCACCTCGGAGGAAATGGAGCAGTGGATCGCGGAACACCGCGTCCCCATCGACAATCCGGCCAACTCCGAAGAGGTGGTGGTCAGCCAGGTCGGCTGGGAACTTTACGAGAAATTTTTCAAAGGCTACACGCTCAAGCAGTGGAGGCGTCATCCCAAGGATCTCGATGCTTCGGTCTGCGGACGCATCCCGATCCGCACCAACCGGGACGACCGTTACCTGCGCGAGGACTTCCAGGCCATTCCCAAGGACGGCTACACCGCGATGTTCGAACGCATGGTCGCGGCTTGCGGAGACAAGTTGGAAATCCTCCTCAACACCGAATTCCGCGCCATCCTCCCGCAGGTCCGCTGCAAGCATCTCGTCTACACCGGGCCGATCGACGAATACTACGATTACTGCCACGGCCGCCTCCCGTACCGCTCGCTCCGCTTCGAACCCGAGTCCTTTACTCCCGAGCAGCTCGCAGATCCGTCATCCCTCAATTGCCTGCGGCCGTCTCCGCCCAGCTCCGGCTCCCATCTCTCTACTGAGAAGCCTGCTCCTCCGGGCTTCTTCCAGCCCGCGATGCAGGTGAATTATCCCAACGACGAGGAGTTCACTCGCATTGTCGAAATCAAACATGCCACTGGCCAACAGTGCGCCAATACGACTATCGTCCGCGAATATCCGGACGACTTCGGTCCCGGCAAGGAAGCCTACTACCCCGTTCCCGCTCCCGATTCCGCGGCCCTCTATCAGAAATACAAATCGCGGACCGAGACCGATCCTTTCCCCCCGCACCTTCGCGATCTCTGTGCTCCCGGGGCCGCTGCGGATCCCACGGTCTCCTTCATCGGTCGCTTGGCCACCTATCGCTACTACAACATGGACCAGATCGTCGGCATGGCGCTGAAGGAAGCGGAAAAAATGGCGGCAACACCGGCGGCTTGAAAGGGAAGTGGAGCCATGGGGATTCGAACCCCAGACCTCCTCAATGCCATTGAGGCGCTCTACCAACTGAGCTATGACCCCGGAAAACCGAAGGGAATATAAAGCATTCCCCGCGCCGATTGGCAATGGCATTCGGTCGGGCCGCGCCGCAGGGACGGTGCCTGTCGGGATGCTCGCGGCCTAGCTGGTCCGGGAAAAAGCCGCGGCGGGGGTGCCTTCGCCGTTTTCGGTCGGGCGGAGGTGCTGGACTTCGAGCTGAAGGCTGATGCGCTGGCGGTATTCGTTGCGGACCAGTTTGAAGGCGACGTCCCAGGGGGCCCGGGGGAAGTCATCGCGGGCGCCGTTGAAATAAATGGCGGCGAGCAGTTCTTCGCGGCCGCGGACCCGGAAGCGGACATGTTTTTCTTTGAGCACGTCGGGGCCGTGCACGGGGGCGACGGCACGGGCGTAAAAGAGTGGTGCGGGGTTGCCCATGCCGCAGGGCTCGAGGAGGGAGAGTTCTTCAAGGTGGGCGTGTTCCAGATCGGCCACGTCGATGCGGGCGTCGAGTTTGATCCGGGGAACGAGGTCGTGCGGCTGCAAGCGTCGCCCGGCGGCCGAGGTGAATTTTTCGCGGAAGCCGGCAAAGTTTTCCCGCGTGACGCTCAGACCGGCGGCCATGTGGTGTCCGCCGAAAGGCCCGAGCAAGTCGGCGCAGTCGCCGAGGGTTTCGACGAGGGAGAGGGCGTCGATGCTGCGTCCGCTGCCGTGACCTTCGCCCTTCTCGTCGAAGCCGACCACAATGGCCGGGCGGTGGTATTTGCGGCAGAGTCGGGAGGCGACGATGCCGACCACGCCGGCGTGCCAGCCGTCGCCGCCGACCACCACGGCGCAATCGCGGCCGGGGTCGAAATCTTTTTCCAAGGCGGCCAGGGCGGCTTCGAGGACGTGTTGCTCGAGGTCCTGGCGCTCGCGGTTGCAGGCGTCGAGTTCGCGGGCGAGGCGCCGCGCTTCGTCCGGATCTTCGCTCAGGAGCAGTTTGAGCGCGGCCTCCGCAGTGTGGAGGCGCCCGGCCGCGTTGAGGCGCGGTCCGAGGCGGAACCCGACTTCGGCCGTGGTGATGACCGGTGGCGTGACGGAAGAAACTTCCATCAAGGCGCGGAGACCTTCCCACTTGGTCTGGCTGAGCCGGGCCAGACCGTGGCGGACGAGAACCCGGTTTTCCCCGCGCAGCGGGGCGAGGTCACAAATCGTGCCCATGGCGGCGAGGTCGAGGAAATCGCGCAGGTCGGGTTCGCGCCGGCCGCTGACTTTCTGGATGCCGTGGCAGACCTTGAAGACGAGCCCGGCGGTGCAGAGGTCGGTGTTGCCGCCGAGGGCCTTCGGGTTGACCAGCGCGGCGCAGCGGGCCGCGCCCTCTTTCGGTTCATGGTGGTCGATGATGACGAGATCCACGCCGCGTGCGGCCAGCCAAGCGGCTTCTTCGTGCGACCCGGTGCCGCAGTCGAGGGCGACCAGGAGGGTGGGCTGGCGGACGGCAAAGACGCGGTCGAGGCCGTCGCGGCTCAGGCCGTAGCCTTCGGATTCCCGCAGCGGGAGAAACCAGCCGGCCTCGAGCCCGAGCGCGCCGAGGAAGCGGTGCATGATGGCCAGGGAGGTCACGCCATCGACGTCATAGTCGCCGTAAAGGACGACCTTCTCCCCGCGTTCCACGGCCAGGGCGATGCGCCGGGCGGCGGCTTCCAACCCGGGGGTGGCCAGCGGGTCGGGAAGCGAGGCGAGGCGGGGGTGGAGGAAGTGGTCCGCCTCGCCGGGGTCGGTGATGTCGCGCGAAGTGAGAAGGGACGCGAGGAGGGCGGAGATGCCGAGTTCGCGGACCAAATTTTGCGCGATGACGGGATCCGCGGGATCCCGGGTTTCCCAGCGGGTGGTCGGCATGGTTGAAAGTTTAGGTCGGAAGCGGCAGTGTGGCAATGCGAAGGGATTTGCCCGCCGGCCGGGCGCTGGTTACGTTTACATCGGCATGGGCAAAACGAAACCACCGACCAAAAAGAAATCCTCCAAAGGCGGAAGCACGTCGCGGCCGGTGTTCTCCGGCAAGGACCGTTTTCTCGTCACCGGCGGGGCCGGTTTTATCGGGAGCGTGCTCGTCGGGGCGCTGAACCGCTGGCACGGGACGGATCGCGTGGTCGTGGTCGACCAACTCGAGAGCGACGACAAGTGGAGGAATCTTTCACCTTTGCGCTTCGAGGAGTTTGTCGAGGCTGATGAATTTTACGACCGCTTGGCGGACAAGGCGGGCGCGTTCGGGGAGTTCACCCACGTGTTCCACCTGGGGGCATGTTCCTCGACTACGGAGCGGGATGCGGATTATTTGCTGCGCAACAATTTCGGCTGCACGCGTCAATTGGCCGAGTGGGCCCTCGGCCGCGGGGCCCGTTTTGTCTATGCGTCCTCGGCCGCGACCTATGGCGACGGCTCGGCCGGGATGGATGATTTGTCCGACGACCTGTCGGCCTGGCGCCCGCTCAACGCCTACGGGTATTCGAAGCAACTTTTCGACCTACACGCCCAGCGCGAG
>CAMBSX010000146.1 GCA_945870655.1 Chthoniobacter flavus
GCCGAAGGATGCGACCGGCTCTGGGCCTTGCGTCGCGGATTTTCCGCCTCGCTCAAGGCCACCGGATTGAAAAAACTGAATGAAGATATCGTGGTGCCGCGGGGAAAATTGGTCGAATTGGTCGAGTTCGGGGCGCAACTCGGGCGCGACTATGACGTTCCGGTGGCCTGCTTCGGCCATGCGGGTGACGGTAATATCCACGTCAATCTGATGGTGAAAAATCCGGATGATCCCGCGACCAAGGAACGCATGGAGCACGCGCTCGACGCCTTGTTCCGCGGCGTGCTCGCCATGGGCGGAACCATCACCGGGGAACACGGGGTCGGCCTGGCCAAGAAGCGTTGGTGGCCGCAGGCGGTGGAGGCCGGGGCGGACGAGTTACACCGCCGGATCAAACGTGCCCTCGATCCGGAGGACTTGCTCAATCCGGGGAAGTTTCTCTGAACAGTCCGCGACCGACGCTGCGGGTGAAGCGTAGCTAGGTTCGAGGTGGTGTGGTGATGGCGGCGGTGCGCTGTGCGTGGGCTCAGTAGATCAATCCGACCGACGCGGTGTAGGCGTGGAGGAAATTGCGGCCGGCCACCGGGCCGATTTCGCCGTTGCAGAAGAAGCCGGCGGAGGGCAGGGGACCGAGGTTCTCCGCGACGACCCGGGCATCATGGTCGGGGCTGCCGAAAAGATTTTTGCCGCGGCCGTTGCAGCAGAAGAGGAGTGAGGCGACCGGTTTTTCGGCCCGCAAAGCGAGGGGGGCAAGGAGGGCTTTGAGTTCCTCGTCCGCGCTGGCCGCATCGCGCAACTGGTATTGCAAGGTCTGCCCGGTGCGCGGATGCGCGCCGACTACCACCGCGCCGGTGGCTGGATCGGCCCCGAGGATATTGCGCACCAAAAAATCACCGCGGGCGAATTTCTCCTTGTATTCGTCGACGACCAAACCGGCGAAAAGGTTGCCCCGGGCACGCTGTTTGTCCGCCTCGGCCAGCGTGTTGAAAGCCTGCTCGAGCACCTGATAAGCAGGGCGGGAGCCGAGTTCGTAGAGGAGGTGTTCTTCCGCCCGGGTAACCGGCAGGGCCTCGCCGATCGGACGGCATCCTTGGCTGACCACCGTTTCCATCCGCACGCCGTCAAGGGCGATGGCAAGGGCGTCGGAGGTGTCGCCGATGGCCGGACCGAAGACGGCCACGTCCTCGTCGCCGCGGGGTCCGCCGGCCAGGCCGCCAAGGACGGGGACGCCAGGGAAGGCGTGGTTCCATTCCTGCAGCCAGGTGTCGGCGTCGAAGCGGAAGGGATTGCCCAGAAAGAGCCAGGCTTGAGCCGGACCGCCGGCTGCTTGATGCCAAAACGGGTCGCCCTGCGAGGTCTCAACCTGCGCTTGGCAAAGCGGGACGGCGCGCATTTTAGCCTCCGGCAAATGAAGAAAAAGAAGGGAGAACCCCTCGCTCGTTTCACCTTCGCAGGACGTGCCAATCAATCCGGAACCGGTGCAACCGGCGAGAAAGGGAACATGGCCATGCACCGCGACGATCTCTTGGAATTCGGGGAGATGGGAGGTGTAGCCGGCCGAGAGGAAAGCCAAGGCCAGGGTCGGGGCTCCGCCCAATTCCGCCCGCAGCTCCTCCGCAGCCGCGCGCACGCGTGATTCGTCGAACGCGTGCAAAACAAGTCGAGAGACGGCACGGTTCATCGGTGCGCAAAGATCCTCGTTGAGACGCGGCAGGTCAAATGAACGTTTTTTGTTTATTTGCGCCGTTTTTGGTTGAACATCATTGTCTTCGATCCTGTCAAAACAGGGGGTTGAAAACTCTGCGGGCCAGGCTTGATTGTTAGAGACCGGCAATTTTATTCCCTCCTCCCATGAACCCTGCTCTTGGCCAGTCATCCGCAAAGTGCTTTTCCCCGGCGCGCATGGCTTGCGTTTTACTGGCCCTGCTACCCCTGACGGCCACCGCCCAGCAAGCCAATATCTGGCACCTTCCGGCGTCGACGCAGGAGGGCATCCCCGGGACGATGCGCGATGCGGCCACCCCGAGTGCCAGCCAGAGCGTGACCTTTTACCAGGGTGTCTGGAAGGGGGATGGGGCCAACCAGACGGGGGGGCGGCTAGTTTACCGAATCAACGGGGGGAGTTGGCAACCGGTCAGTCTCGGTTTCCACTCGAATGTCGGTTCCGGTCAAAGTCTCAACCAATTCTGGAAGGCGTCACTGACCATGCCGGGCGCGGTCGGTGCGGTGGTGCAGTATTACTTCATCACCGACTTCAGTAACCGCTCTCCAACCTTCGTCCATGCGGGCAACACGGTGGGAACCGTTGAGTCCGCAGCGCAGGCGAACCCTTTCTCCTTCACAGTGGCACCCCTGCGTCCGGTCTTCACGGTCAACGGCTCAAACGGGGACTACTCCAAGTCGAACTACTACATCGACGAGAACAACGATGTCTCTTTTCCCGTTCTGCCCATCCGCCTCAATCCCGGAGTGGCCGCGCAGGTCGAGGTTTTCACCAACCTGAACAACCGCGACCGGGCGAATGATGACTTCAACAATGACGGGATCGAGGATGGCATTCTTCCGCCGGATGGCAACCTGACCACGACGGCCGAGACCGGGGCTTATTTCCAGGCTTATGCGATGGCCGATCCGGACAACGACGGCACCTACGAGCTGGATCTTCCCGTGCTCAAGACCGGGGCCTATCGGGTCACCGCCCGCTACCGGGCCGGGCCGAGCGAAGAGTGGACTTGGCTGGGCAGTTCCGGGATCCGCGACCATGCCGTGGTCGTGGCGCCGAAGATCGCCCGCGACATGCGCGTCTACGAGCTGCATGTGGCCAACGCCAACGCCACGGCAGCCAACTTCGCCGGACGGGGGACCTTCGAGGATCTCCACGATCCGGCCAAGCGGGTGAATGTCACTTGGCTCCGCGATCTCGGGGTCAACTGGATTTGGTTCCAGCCCTTCCATCCGCAAGGTTTG
Source organism: Chthoniobacter flavus (assembly GCA_945870655.1). Lineage (GTDB taxonomy): Bacteria > Verrucomicrobiota > Verrucomicrobiia > Chthoniobacterales > JACTMZ01 > JACTMZ01. The sequence goes on from CAMBSX010000146.1 coordinate 2,968, forward strand.
GACGGAAGGCAGACGGACCCCGCAACGCAGTCGGCTTACGACCCGGGGAGCCCCTACGCGATCCGTAATTTTTGGGAGATCAACCCGCTCTACACCCGCAACTACAACGGAAACTTGGCCAACCCCGCCGCAGCCCCGGCGAATTATGCGGCCGCCATGACCGCCTTTCAAAATTTCGCCGCGGCGGCGGACCAGGGCGGTATCCAGCTCATGCTGGACTTCCCCTTCAACCATACCGCGCCGGATGTGGTTCTCGGCCAGAAGGGCGTGGAGATTTTCGGGGGCGCCGGCAATCCGGGTGGCTGGCAACCCGGGGACGAAATCCGTAACCGGGTGGCCGGATTCTTTTCGACTGATGGCGGGGAGGGCCCGGCCGCTTACAGCGCGCCGGCCCGGTCGGGTGCCCGTATCGCCACGGCTCCCGATCGCAACGACTTCGGAAAATGGAGTGATGTCCGGGATGTCTTTTTCGGCAACTACGCGACGTTGGTCACCGGATATCCGGACGCCGAGGCCAGCCGTGGCATCACGCGCAGCGAGGGCGATTGGATGGACTTCGGCGGGATGTCCGCCACGACGAGAGGGGTCTGGCGCTACTTTGGCGAGGTGCTGCCCCACTGGATCGTCCAGTCGGGCCATCGGGGCTACAATTCGACGGTCTCGGATGGTCCTTCCCGCGACATGCTAGACGCCGCCGGCATCGATGGACTGCGCAAGGATTTCGGCCAGGGGCTTCCGCCCCAGGCCATGGAATACATCATCAACTGCACGCATGAGGTGAAGTGGAATTTCGTCTTCATGACGGAAAGTCTCGACGGCGAACAGGTCACTTACCGCTCGAGCCGGCATTTTCCGGTGCTCAACGAGAACATCGTTTTCCCGCTGCAAGCCGC
>CAMBSX010000147.1 GCA_945870655.1 Chthoniobacter flavus
TGCGCTGCCAGCGGAGGAAGGCGGAGGGGCCGCCGCCGGTTTGTCGGCCGCTTTGCTTTCTTTGGCGCCGCCCCCGCTGTCTTTCTTCGCCGCTTGCTTGTACCCCTCGCTGCGGTAGTCCGTGGTGTAAAATCCGCTGCCTTTGAATAGGAGTCCCGCGCCGGTGCCGAGCAGGCGCTTCACCTCGCCATGCCCCCAGGGACTGACCTGGCACTTTGCTTCGGGGCAGGTTTTGAAAGCATTGTCCTTCATCGACTGGAAGACCTCGAAATTTTTCTCGCACTTCAAGCAATGGTATTCGTAGGTGGGCATAAAGACTGGGGCTTTTTTATCCGTTGTCCGCCCCTCCCGCAAGCTGCCTTCCTAGGAACACGCCTCGGCCAAAGCCAATCCCCGCGCCTCCAGATCGGAGGCCAAAAGCGCCTCGAGGTCGCCACCGGCGCGATGGCCGCACTTATCGAGCACCGCGCCGACGACGTGCCAAATGCGCGGGAACGCGATCCGTCCGGCGAGAAACTCCGCCACCGCCACTTCGTTGGCCGCATTGAGCACGGCCGGCGCCGCGCCACCCCGTTCCGCCGCCTGCCGCGCCAGCTGGAGCGCGGGAAAAACATCATACCGCGGTTCTTCAAAGTCCAGCCGGGCGAGGCGGGCCCACTCCAGCGGCGGCAGCGAGCCCGCGAGACGATCGGGCCAGGTGAGCGCATATTGGATCGGGAACCGCATATCCGAGTGGCTCATTTGGGCGAGCACGGATCCGTCCACGAACTCGACCATCGAATGCACGATGCTCTGGGGATGGATGACGACATCGATCCGCGTGATGTCCACGTCGAAAAGCCAGCGCGCCTCGATCATCTCCAACCCCTTGTTGAACATCGTGGCTGAATCGATGGTGATTTTTTCACCCATGCGCCACGTCGGATGTCGCAGTGCCTCCTCACGGGTCACGGCCCGCATCTTGTCCTCCGGCCAGGAACGGAAAGGTCCGCCGGATGCGGTGAGAATAAGGCGCCGCACCTGCACCGGGTCGCGTCCTTCCAAGCACTGGAAAATTGCGTTGTGCTCGCTGTCCACCGGAAGAATCCGGCAGCCGCTACGGCGGGCGGCGGACATAACCAATTCGCCGGCCACCACGAGCACTTCCTTGCTGGCCAGCGCGATGTCCTTGCCCGCCTCGAGCGCGGCGAAGGTCGGACGCAGCCCCCCCGTGCCCACGATGGCGACCAGCACCATCTCTGCACTTTCCCAGGTGGCCAACTGCTCCAAGCCGCCGGGCCCGGTGAAAACAGTCACCGGCTTGTAATCGAGTTTCGCCCGCAATTCCACCTCTGCCGCCGCGTCGGGAACCGCCAGGGCATCGGGCCGCAAGGAGTTTGCCTCCGCCGCGAGCCGGTCGATATTGCGGAACCCCGACATCCCGACAATGCGAACCCGCCCGGACAATTCGCGGGCCACACGGCAAGCGCTCTGCCCGATCGAACCGGTCGCGCCAAGAACCACGATGTTGCGGCAACTCATGAGGGCAATCCGAGAACCAGACGCATGTAAAAGAAAAGAATCGGGGCAGTGAAAAGCAGGCTGTCGATCAAATCGAGCACGCCACCGATGCCCGGCAGGAGCCCGCCCGAGTCCTTCGCGTCCGCACTGCGCTTGACGATCGACTCGGCCAGATCACCGATCACCGCGGCCAAGCCGAGCAGCACCCCGAGGACAAGCAGGTCGCCGGTTCCGAAAACAGCCAGCTTGTCCGGAATAAGATACCAGAGACCGAAACTTCCCCCCACCGCAAAGAGGACCGCACCGGCCAGACCTTCCCAGGATTTATGCGGGCTGATGTGCGGCACGAGTTTGTGGCGGCCGAAAACGGAGCCGGTCAAATAAGCCCCCATGTCGCTGAATTTCGTCACCAGGAGGAGGTAGAGCACGTAGTATTGCCCGATCGTTTCCCCCGAGGGCCCGCGTGGCGCGAGGTAGACAATTTTGGTCAGGAAATTGAAAAGCCAGACGATGTAGAGCAGCCCGAAGAGCGTGTAGGCCATGGTTTCCAGCGGATTCTGGTCCCGCGTTTGGCGGAACATTTGCCGCCCGAAAACGACGAGAAGAAAAACCACCAGGACAGCAATCTCGAAATCGTAAGATTTTTCCGGACCGTAGGATCGGAACGTGAGGAAACTCCCGGCCAGAAAAACCACCGCGGTGATGAGGGCCGTCAGCTTGAAGTTGGGAACGCCTCGCCGGTCGAGCATTTCGAAGTATTCCCACAATCCGAGCAGGCCGATCCCGGCAATGGTGATGAAAAAAAGCTGCTCGTACCCCGAGAGGATGGTGCCAAGGACCAGCACCCACAAAATCAGGGTGCTGACCAGACGGCGGCGAAAAGTTACTTCGGTGGACTCCATCGGGGCAGCCGCACATGGTCAAAAGCCCGCGCGGCAAAGGCAAGCGTGCATTGGCTCGGTCCCCGCCGCGATGTTATAGATGCCAATCGCCATGAAACCCATCGTCTCAACCCACCCCGACGAAACGATCGCCGCCGGTCGCAACCTCGGAGCGCGCCTCGTTCCCGGGACGGTCGTCGCCCTCGCCGGCGATCTCGGCGCCGGCAAAACGCATTTCGTACGGGGACTGGTGGCAGGCTGGGGAGGAACCGACCCGGCCACCAGTCCGACGTTCACCCTCCTCCACGAATATGCCACCCCCCGGGGCCCCGTCTTTCACCTTGATCTGTACCGGGCGAGGACGGCCGCCGAAGTCTGGGACGCGGCCCATGATGAACTGGGCGAGGCGGCCGGCCTGGTCGTCATCGAATGGGCCGACCGCTTTCCCGAACTCGTGCCATCCAACGCATGCCGGGTTTGCCTCACCGCCACGGGCCAAGGTCGCCGTGAGATTACCATCGAGCAGTGAACACCCTCGCCATCGAAATATCATCGGCCGCGGCGGGAGTGGCCGTGGCGGCAGGGGGGGAAATCACGGCCCTCCGCCGGTTCGAGGCACCGCGCGGTCGTGGGGCGGAAGTTTTCTCCGTGCTGGCCGCAATGCGCGCCTCTTGGCATGGCACGGAGCGTGTCGCGGTGGGAATCGGTCCGGGCTCTTACAACGGACTTCGCGTGGCTTGCGCCCTGGCCGGCGCTTGGCAAATGGCCCTCGGGGTCGACTTGGTTGCCGCCCCGTCCTGCTGTCTCCTCGACGCGCCCGAAGACACCTACCTGGCGGCAGGTGATGCACGCGGCGGGCGCATCTGGTTGGCTCGGGTGGAGCAACGCCGGCTGAACGGCGTGATCGCCCTGCTCACATCCGACGAATTCCGTCTTCAGATCGAAGGAGCCGACCCTGCCGTCTACCGCGTCGGCGACCTGCCCGGTTTCGCTTCATTGCCTGCGGCCAGACCGGATGCCGGCATCCTTGCCTTGCTCGCCCCCCGCTTAATTCCGGTCGATCCTGATCGGTTCGGGCCCATTTATCTGAAACCACCCCACATCACCCCGCCTCGGCCGCCCCGGACGTGACTTGCCACCGTCCGCCGATGCGTGTTCATTGCCCCTTCGCCCCCGCGTGAAAATGCCGCGTTTATTCATCATCCTTCTGGCCCTGGCACTCCCGGCTGCCGCCCAGCAACGCCTTACCGATGTGGTGGAGGTACCACGGCCAACTTGGGAAACCCAGAAACAGGCCCGCACCTACCTGCTCAATGTGCCGGCCCCGCGCGGACAGATCACCGACCGCCACGGCGCCCCGCTGGCCCAAACCCGCGTTGCCTTCAATCTCGGCCTCAGCTTTCCCACCCCCCTCGAATTCACCGACGGACAAGCGGTCAACTTCGCCCGCCGGCAAAT
>CAMBSX010000148.1 GCA_945870655.1 Chthoniobacter flavus
GCCGCCGAGGCAGAAAAGTTCCGCGACCTCGCCATGCGCACCGCGGCCGATTTCGACAATTTCCGCAAGCGCGCCGCGCGAGAAAAAGAGGACTCCATCCGCTACGCCAACACCTCCCTCCTCGGTGATCTGCTTCCGCTCATCGACAACTTCGAACTCGGTCTGGAAGCGGCAAAATCCGCTCCCCACGCGGGTGCCATCCTGCAGGGACTCGGCATGGTGGCCCGGCAATTCCGCGATTTCCTCTCGTCCGCCGGCCTCGAGGAGGTCCCGACCGAAGGCGTAATATTCGATCCCAACGTGATGGAATCCGTCGGCCACGAAAACAGCGACACCGTGCCGGAAGGGCAGGTGCTGCGCTCCACGCGCCGCGGCTACAAACTGCGCGACCGCCTCCTGCGGCCAGCCAGCGTCTTTGTCTCCAAAGGTCCCGCCGCCTGATCCTCCATGTCGTCCCGCCATCCCAGGGATCCCTACGAGACCCTCGGGGTCTCCCGCAGTGCCGCCGTCGAGGAAATCAAAACCTCCTATCGCAAGCTCGCCATGAAGTATCACCCGGACCGCAACCCGGGGGACGCGGCGGCGGAGGAGAGTTTCAAGGAGATTTCCCAAGCTTATGACATTCTCATCGATCCGGACAAGCGCGCCGCCTACGACCGTTACGGCTACGCCGCCTTCCAGGGTGCGGGTGGCGGGCCGGGCGCGGGCTTCCACGATCCGTTCGATTTGTTCCGCGAGGTCTTCGGCTCGGGCGGGGGAGGCATTTTCGAACACTTTTTCGGCGGGAGCGGCGGGGGGGGCGACCAGGCGCGGGGCGCGGACCTCCGCTACGATCTGGAAATAAAGCTCGAGGAAGCTGCCCGCGGCGTCGAAAAGGAAATCGAAATCCGCAAGACAGGACGCTGTTCGGCCTGCGGCGGTTCCGGCGGAGGCCCCGGCGCGCACCTGCATACTTGCCCGACTTGCCGCGGACGCGGCCAGGTGATCGCCTCGCGCGGCTTTTTCCAGGTCGCCCAGCCTTGCCCTCGCTGCCAGGGCGCCGGACAGATGTTTGACCATCCGTGCAAAGTCTGCCGCGGGGACGGACGGGCCGAGACGACAACGCGGATCAAATTGAAGATTCCCCCCGGCATCGAAGACGGTTCCCGCCTGCGCTCCGGCGGTAACGGCGAAGCCGGCGTGCGGGGGGCCGCCTCTGGCGACCTCTACGTCGTTGTCCACCTTCGCGAACACGCGGTCTTCACCCGCGATGGAGACGACCTTTTCTGTGAAATGCCGGTGTCCTTTGTCATTGCGGCACTGGGCGGGGAAATCAACGTTCCGACCCTCGAGGGCAAGGCCTCAATCAAAGTGCCGGCCGGAACGCAAAATGGCACGGTGTTCAAATTGCGGGGCAAAGGCATGCCGCACCTGCGCGGCTCGGGTCAGGGCCAGCTTCTGGTCCGTGCCGTCGTCGAGGTGCCGACCAAACTCACCGCCGGGCAACGGAGGAAACTGGAGGAATTTGCCGAGAGCTGTGGTGACCAGAATGCCCCAATGACGCGGAGTTTCCTCGAGCGGGCCAAGGAATTTTTCTCCTGAGGCTCACCAACCGCGCCGCTCCACCGAGTCGAGGTGGCGCGAGATCGAGTCGTTGCGGCGAACGGTGGAATCAGGAAGTACCGGCGCGCGAACCGTGCCGGCGGCCTCATCGGCCGGCGTTTGGTTGACCTGATACCAGTTCATGTGGTCGGTGATTTCACGGCTGCGATCATCCAGCGCCATACAAAGCTCTTCGGTGGCCTCGAAGCGCACGACAAAACCACGGCGCCGATTGCGGGCCAAATCGTCGAGCAAGGTGCGGTATTCCTCGACCAGCGGGGCGTACAGCGGATGGGAGCGGAAGGCCAACCTCTGCATCTCCTGCGCCGCCCGGGCGATGCGGAACCGGCCGTCCTCTTTGCGGGAAAGGGCAACGAGAGCGTCAGCGGCAGGTGCCCCGCCGAGAGAGGCATCCAAATCCACGAGAATTTGCCGTAACTTTTTTCCGGTTTCCTCGGCCCCGAGAAATTCGAGCTTCTTCGGAGTGGAGAGCCGCGCCACGGCCAACGCCCAGAGCCGCGCCAGCTTGGCCTCATCCTTCGCTAACTCCGGCCATGTCTGGGCAAATCGTTCTTCGGGCTCACGGGCCGGCTCGGCCAGGGTCAGATTCTCGACCATACGACGGCGGCCGTCGGGGAGTTCCGAGAGTCCGCTGTAGAGAGCCAAACTCTGCGCCGCGTGCAGTTCGCGGGCGCGGCCCTTCATCGTGGCGGCATTCTGCCGGAGAAAGCGGTCGAGGCGAGGCATACTCCTCGCCTCCAGAAGGTCCGCGTACAGCGAGGCGTCCCGCGATGCCTCCCGCCCGAGCGAAGCGGCCAGGGCAGAAGACAACCATTCCGGTGGCTCGATGAAGCGGCCGCCCTCGAATTTTTGCCGGCGCATTGATCGCTCGAGCAGCAGGGCACGCAGGATGCCGCGGTCCACCGCAGCAGCATCGGAAACGGTCGCAGGAGCCAGATCAAGCTGGACCTTGCGGCCCGCTTCGCCGGCCTCGAAGACCTGCAGAAGCACGGGGGACTGCCTGAGCCGCACTCCGTCGCCCGGGGTGAGCACGACAAGCACGGGCGTTTTCCACCCGTCGGACTCCTGCAACTCGCGCTGCAGGCCGGTCTTCAACTCCTCGGCGCGGCGTACCAGCTCCGAACGCTGACCGCGGGTGCCGCCGAAGACAGTGAACTGCTTCGACTTGCTCACGGTCCGGTTTTCCGGCTTGAGCAACTCGGGGGCTGCCACCTGCGCGGTGGCCGGACCGCAGGCCAGCGCCCAAGCCAACACCCATCGCCCGCACCTTTTCACCGCGTCGAACCCGACCAGCGCAAGGTGACCGACTGGGGAGTGATCACGATACTCGAGGCCGCGGACAAGTCGCCAAGCGGACCAGCGAGGGCATCAACCAAGCTTCCGAACTGGCGCCGGAACAAGATTCCGGCCACCGCGGGCAAGGGCAGCCGACCCAACGAAAAGCTCCGCGGCACCAAAGCTATCCCGTTCCCCTCGGCGACGGGAGCGTAACAGCCCTCGAAATAAAGGCGCGGTCCCACCGGAAATTTCGTTTCCAAACCAACCCGCACATTGCCCTGCCCCGGAACCGCGTAAACGCGCTGGGGATCCAGGCGGACCATACCTTCACTCTGCGGTTGGAGCACGACACTGGAAACCAGCCAGGTGTTGATGTCCGCCGCGGGCACACTGAAGGAACGCACGCCGCCGGCCTGGGCGGAGGCGGCCACCAAGGATGTCAGGCGTCCGGCCAGAGCGGTGTCCGGACCGACCGCGACCGGCAAATCGCGCGGCGGCAGCAAGGCCAGAACTACGGCAACGGCCAGACCGGCCAGGACAAAGAGACGCACGATGCCCACGACGGAGCGACCCCAGGCGAATGGCTCGCGGGGCTTCTTCATTTTCGCCACATCGGTGGGATGCATGTAGCCGGTCGGCGCCGGCGGCGCCTGCCCGCCGCGCTCCAACCGTGTTCCGCAGCTATGACAATAAACCCGCGTCGGATCGTTGTCGTATCCGCAACTGGAACAGTTCAGGCCCATGGGGATCCTATTTGTCCCCGCCCCCGGAGGACGTGCTGCCGGAAGAGGAGGATGCGCTGCCAGCGGAGGAAGGCGGAGGGGCCGCCGCCGGTTTGTCGGCCGCTTTGCTTTCTTTGGCGCCGCCCCCGCTGTCTTTCTTCGCCGCTTGCTTGTACCCCTCGCTGCGGTAGTCCGTGGTGTAAAATCCGCTGCCTTTGAATA
>CAMBSX010000149.1 GCA_945870655.1 Chthoniobacter flavus
AGGGAGAACGGGATGGTGTGAAAGGCGAGGTCCCAGCAGGCGAACCACGGGTATTCCCAGTCGTCGGGCATGGAGATGACGTCGTGGGCGATGAAGTTGCGCCATTGGAGGTTGCGCGGGTTGGTGCGGTCGGGCGGCGGGAAGGCGGGGTCGCCGTCGAGCCATTTGCCGACGTCGTAGTGGTAGAACATTTTGTTCCAGTTCAGGCCGGCGAGGGCCTGCTGCTGGATCTGCCGGTTGGCGGGATCGAGGGAGGGCGCGGCGATGGTGTCATAATATTCGGCGCACTCGCGGCTCCGGGTGGTCATCACCTGGCGGAAATCCACCCGGCTCGCGGCACGCGCCGAGCGGAGCCGCATTTCCAAAGTGGCCGAGGTGCCCGGGGCGAGGTTGAAATGGTAAACGGCGGCGGCTTTGGTTCCGACTTTCGCCGGATTGACTGCCCCCTTCTCGCCGCCGACGAGGTGGCGATGAAAGGCATCCTTGGTGAACGGCGAGGCGTCCGGCGTGCCGAAGAGGAGCGTGTTGTTGGTTTCGTTTTCGGTGAAGAGGATTTCCCCGGGAGTGGGGCCTTCCAGCAACCATGCGCCGAGCGATTCGTCCTGAGCCGTGAGGAGTGCGGTGGATGAAGTGCCGAGACCCGATGCTTTCGGTCGCGCGGGATCCCATGTCCAGCGATTGCGGAACCAGAGCGTCGGCAGAATCCAGAGCGGGGCCTGGTCGGGTCCGCAATTTTTCGCGGTGATACGGATGAGGATGTCGTCCGGCGAAACCTTCGCGTAGGCGACCTCGATCTCGAAGAAGCGATCCTCCGCGAAGACGCCGGTATCGCGGAGTTCGTATTCCGGATCGAGCGGACCGCGCCGGGCGTTTTCGGCGACCAAGCGGTCGTAGGGGAAGGGGCGTTGCGGATAGCGGTAGAGGGCGCGCAACCACGAGGCGGTGGGCGCGGCTTCGAGATACCAGTATTCCTCCTTCACGTCCTCGCCGTGGTTGCCTTGCGGACCGGTGAGACCGAAGAAGCGTTCTTTGAGGATGGGGTCGGCGCCGTTCCAAAAGGTCGGAGCGAAGCACAGGCGTTGTTCCCGGTCGCAAAGCCCGAAGATACCGTCCTCTCCCCACCTGTAGGCCCGGCTGCGGGCGTGTTCGTGGGGAAAATAGGTCCACGCCTCACCGTCCTTGCTGTAGTCCTCCCGCACGGTGCCCCATTGGCGCGAGGAGACGTAGGGACCCCAGACGCGCCACGGGTCTTGTGGTGCGGGATTTTCAGCGAGACGTTGCGCTTCGGGGTTCATGGGAAGAAGAGGGATGAGACTTGAGGGGGAAACTTGAGTGGAAGGGTGGCATCGGCATCTCTCCGAGCCGTAGGCTCTACGAGCCGGAGGTCCTGCCGATGATGACCGGGCGTCACGGCGAAGATACCCGCGCCACTTTTCATGCCCGACCCTCCGTGATCCAGCGCGTGATGCGTTCGAGCACGTCGTCGGTATCGACATCGTGCCAGAGGAGGTGGTGGCTTTGCGGATAGAAGACGTATTCTTTCTCGGGTGCGGCGATGCAGTCGAAGAAGGCGCGGCTTTGCTCGGGGCGGATGAAGATATCGCGTCCGGCCGAGAGCATGAGGGTTGGCACGTCGATGCGCGCGGCGCACTGCTGCGTTTCGCGCATGAGGTCGTGGAAGTTAGTCAGGAATTCCAAAGTGAAGCCGCCGACGCGGTGCGGGATATTTTTGAGATAGTGCATGTAAGCATCGTCGGACGTGAGCCGGGGGAGGCAGGTCTTGCCGTGGACGAAGCGCAGCGGGGAGAGTTTGGCCCGCGGGGCGACTTTGGAAGCTTGGCGCAAAAGTCCGACCATCCAACCAGGGAGGGGTGCGCGGATTTCGGTCACGGGCGCGCTCAGCACGAGGCGCTGCGGTCGCAGCGCGCCGTGGGCCACGGCATCGACCGAAACGAGCGACCCCATGCTTTCGCCCACAAGATGCAAGGGGCGACCGTCGAGGTGTGCATCGGCGAAAGCCGCGAGGTCGGCCCGCCATTCGTGCGGATCGAGAAAATGTCCGCGCCGGCGATGGTCGGGGTCATTGCCTTGCCCGCGCAAGTTGATGGCCCACACGGTGAAGCCTTGCGCGGCGAGTTGCCGCCCGAGCGGACCGAAATCCGCGGCCGCGCCGCTCAGTCCGTGGATGCAAAGGACCTGCGCTTTGGGTTCTCCCAGGGGCTCCCAGACCAGGCCGGGGAAACCGGCGCCATCGTGTCCGTTCCACTGGAAGGACCGCGCTCCGCGGGTGACGTGCTCATAGGTATGGGCGGAAGCCATGAAGCGGCGATTTTCCCCCGCGGCGGAGTCGGGAGCAAGTGGCGATCGCGCTTGCCGGTGTCGTGCTGTCCGAGCAACTTCGCGGGATGGATCCGGTGAATTTGGCGGAATACGAGGAGGTGGCGCGGGGGAAATTAGCGCGTGAGGCATACGATTACTACGCGGGTGGGGCGAATGACGGCATCACCTTGCGCGCCAACGTCGAGGCTTACGGGAAGTTGCCGCTTTATCATCGCGTGCTTCGCGATGTGGCGGCGAGAGACACTTCGGTCGAGGTGCTCGGGGAGCGGATTTCTTTTCCGGTGATGGTGGCACCGACGGCTTTTCATCGTCTGGCCTGTGCGGATGGCGAATGCGCCACGGCGCGGGCGGCGGCGCGGGCGGGGACGATCATGGTGATGAGCACGCTGTCGAATACCGTGATCGAAGAAGTGGCCGCCGCGGCGGACGGCCCGAAGTGGTTCCAGCTCTACATTTACAAGGATCGCGGGGCGACGCTGGATCTGGTGCGGCGGGCCGAGGCCGCGGGTTGCCGGGCGCTGGTGCTCACGGTGGACACGGCGTTGTGGGGACGGCGGGAGGCGGATGTGCGCAATAACTTCACGCTGCCGGACGGTTTGACCGTGGCGAACTTGGCGGCGCACGCGAAGCAGAATTTTCCCGCGGGCTTGGCTGGTTCCGGCTTGGCGGCGTATGCGGCGGCGATGCTTGATGCGTCGTTGACGTGGAAGGATCTCGAGTGGTTGCACGGACAGACGAAGTTGCCGGTCGTGCTCAAGGGCGTGGTGCATCCCGACGATGCGCGGGCCGCAGTGGAACACGGGGCGGCGGCTGTGATTGTGTCCAACCACGGTGGACGTCAGCTCGATTCATCGCCGGCGACGATCGATGCGTTGCCCGTCGTGGCGGAGGCGGTGGGAGGCAAGGTGCCCGTGTTGGTCGATGGCGGCGTGCGACGCGGGACGGACGTGGTCAAGGCGCTGGCGCTGGGAGCGCGGGCGGTGCTGATTGGGCGTCCAATTTTGTGGGGTCTGGCAGCGGATGGTGAGGAGGGAGCGTATCGCGTGCTGGAGTTGCTCAAGGCGGAGTTCGATCTGGCCATGGCGCTGTGCGGGGCGCGGACGGTGGGGGAGATTGAGCGCTCGTTGGTGATGTAGCAGCGGCTTTCTCGCCGCCGGTCGTGGTTTCGCTTCGTCGCCGGGGACGGCGACGTTACAGTTTTTTTATGCGTGCGGTGCTGCAGCGTGTGTCGAGGGCCTCGGTCACAGTCGAGGGCCGTGTCAGCGGATCGATCGCAGGCGGGTTGCTCGTGTTGGTCGGGGTGGCTGCGGATGATACGGACGATGATATCGTGTGGCTGGCGGGGAAGATCGTGCAGCAGAAACTTTTTGCCGACGAAACGGGCCGGATGAATCTGTCCGTCGTGGAAAGCGGCGGCGGCGTTCTCGTTGTCAGTCAGTTCACCTTGCTGGCCAGCACGCGCAAGGGAACGAAACC
>CAMBSX010000150.1 GCA_945870655.1 Chthoniobacter flavus
GTCCCCGCCGGCAAATCCTCCTGCCGCCGCACCGCAAGCAACCGCGCCTCCTCCCCCGCCGTCATCGTGGCGATAACATGCGGAGCAACCCCCTTTTCGTGGATCGGTTGCTGCCCGGGGGTAAAATATTTTGCCGTGGTCATGCGCAGGGCAGATCCGTCGGGAAGCGAGACCACGCTCTGCACCGACCCCTTGCCGAACGTCGTTTCGCCGACAAGCAAGGCACGGCCGGAGTCTTTGAGCGCACCCGCCACAATTTCCGCGCCACTCGCGCTCGAACCGTTGACCAGCACCGCGACCGGATAGGCCCGTGCCTCGCGCCCCTTGCCCGGAGCAAGGTAGCGGCGCTGGGCCGAAGCCGAACGGCCCTCGGTGTAGGCGACCAGCGACCCGCCAGGAAGGAATTCCCCCGCCACCTCCACCGCGCCGGAAAGCAAGCCGCCCGGATTGAAACGCAGATCGATGACCAAGGCGTCAATCCCTTCCCTCTCCAACTCGTCGAGCGCTCGCCCGAATTCCCGTCCCGTCGGTTCGCTGAATTGCGTGACCCGGACGTAGCCGACCCGCGGACCGTCACCCGGCAGGACGCGTGCGCCGCGCACACTCGGAACCTTGATCACCTCACGCTCGATCTCGAACTTCAAAGGCTCCGGCGCCCCCTCGCGCCCGACGGCCAGCTTTACCGCCGTCCCCGCCTCGCCGCGCAATTTTTCCACCGCATCGCGCAGTGACATCTTGTCGGCCGTCTGTCCGTCGACTTCCAGCAACACGTCGCCCGGAAGCAAGCCGGCCCGGAAGCCGGGCGTGCCCTCCATCGGCGCGATAATGGTCAGCCGCTCGTTTTTCAGCCCGACGACAACTCCCAGGCCGCCGAACTCGCTCCTCGTATCCTCCTGCATGCCTTTGAAATCCTTCGGGTCCATGAAATCACTGTGCGGATCCAAGTCGGCCAGCATTCCACGCAACGCACTATAGACCAATCCCTCGTACTCCGTTTTGTCCTCGTCGACATAGTCCTGACGGATCAACTCGACCGCCCGGGCCAGAGTTTTCATCTCACGGTAGGGCGAAACGTCCTCCTCTTCCTGCGCGGCCACCGCACAAACAAGGCCGAACATCGCGAGGGACGCGGCAACGAAACGATGCATCTACCATTACTATCATGCCCGCGGGGCCCCGGCAAACCACGGCAACGCCTTCAGCCTGTGCGCGCCACACCGCTTGGTCTAGTCTGTCGCCAAGCCTCGCCGTGCCCACCGCCGACCACCAACTCACCACCGGCCTTGCCCTCGGATCCAACCTCGGCGACCGACTGGCACACCTGCGCCAAGGACGGGATTTGCTCCTCTCTCTCCACGAGGGCCCAGCGCCTGCCGCACTTTCGCCGGTCTACGAGACCGAACCCGTCGACTGTCCGCCGGGGTCGGCATCATTTCTCAATGCCGTGGTGGAAATACGCACATCGCTCGATCCCCTCCACCTCCTTCGGCAACTCATCTGTCTCGAATCGGAACTGGGACGCCCCCCCGCACGCGGACAAAACACCCCGCGTCCCCTCGATCTCGACATTCTCTATGCCGGCGAACTGGTCATCGACACGCCCTCCCTCGTCCTGCCGCACCCGCGTATGACTGCACGCCGGTTTGTCCTCCAGCCACTGGCCGATGTGCGTCCCGATTTCGTTCTCCCCGGAGACGGGCGCGGCATGGCGCCGTTGCTGGCCGCACTTCCTCCGGTGCCGCGGGTGGCATTGTTCCGCGAGATTTGGTAAGACAAGCGGGCTTGCCCGTTGCGCGGATCGGCGCGAGATTTCACCTGCCGCCTATGAATGACCTCGACCGCCGCTTCCGGCAGCACAAACAGGGCGGGCAAAAAATCGCGGCCCTCACCGCTTACGATTATCCCACGGCCCGCATCGTCGACGAAGCCGGCATTGATCTCATCTTGGTCGGCGACTCGCTCGGCATGGTTGTCCTCGGCTACCCCGACACCACCTCCGTGACGCTCGAGGACATGGTCCGCCACACCGGTGCGGTGGCCCGGGGGGCCAAGCTGGCCCCGGTCATCGCCGACCTGCCCATTGGAACGTACGGGTCTCCCGCACATGCCGTGGCCAGCGCCCGGCAGCTCCTGGCCGCCGGCGCACGGGGGGTCAAGCTAGAGGGTGGGTCGGCTCTGGCACCGCATATCCGGGCACTGGTCGATGCCGGCATACCTGTCCTCGCCCACATCGGCATGCTCCCGCAACGCGTCCGCGAAGAAGGCGGTTACAAGGTCAAGGGCGGCACCATCGAGGAGGCCGGCGTCCTCCGCGACGACGCCGCGGCCGTGCAAGAAGCCGGCGCTTTCGCCGTGGTTCTGGAAATCATCGCTCCCGGCCTCGCCGCGGAGATTGGTCCCACCCTGCACATTCCGACCATCGGAATCGGGAGCGGCGAAGGCTGCGACGGCCAAATTCTGGTCCTGCACGACCTCGTCGGCCTTTACCCGTGGTTCAAACCGAAATTCGCCAAACAGCGGGCCGATACTGCATCGGCTATCAGCGGCGCCGTGCGCGATTACGTGGCTGCGGTGCGCGGAGACACGGGAATGACCCCGCCCTGAACCCGTATACCCGCCTTGCCGCCGGGCAGGTCAGTCCCCTGCGCATCTCGCCGCCCCAACCCCTGACACGCTGGCACCGGTTTGTTGCCATCGGTCCAAAATGACCAGCTGGCATCTGCCTCGCCGCGCCTTTAGGTTATCAAGTCACTGTCATGTCCTTCCGTCTCGCCTCCCCCCACGCACCCTGCGGCGACCAAGGGCCGGCCATCGACAAACTGACGCGCTCGCTCGAGGCAGGCAACCGCCACCAAACCCTCCTCGGCGTGACCGGTTCGGGCAAAACATTCACCGCAGCCAACATCGTCCGCAATCTCGACCGCCCCACGCTCGTCATCTCGCACAACAAAACCCTGGCCGCGCAGCTTTATTCCGAATTCAAACAATTCTTCCCCGACAACGCCGTCGAGTATTTCGTCAGCTACTTCGACTACTATCAACCCGAGGCCTACATCCCGCGCACCGACACCTACATCGAAAAGGACTCCGCCATCAACGAGGAGATCGAGCGGCTGCGGCTATCCGCCACCAGCTCCCTCCTCACCCGCCGCGACGTCCTCGTGGTCGCGAGTGTGTCTTGCATTTACGGTTTGGGCTCCCCGGAGGATTACCGAAAAATGCTCCTGCCGCTCAAAACCGGCGAGGATATGCCTCGCGAAGCCTTCCTCGGACGTCTTGTCGACCTGCTTTACGAGCGCAACGATATCGCCTTCGGACGAGGCAAATTCCGGGTGCGCGGCGATGTGGTCGAAGTGCATCCTGCCAACTTGGACGAGACCGCCGTGCGCGTGGAATTTTTCGGCGACAACATCGACCGCATTAGCATGTTCGACCCGCTGACCGGCAATGTCCTGGAAACCCTGCCGGACCTGACCATTTTCCCGGCCAAGCAGTTCGTCACGCCCCAGGACAAGCTGCGCCGCGCGCTGGGCTCCATCCGGACCGAACTCGATGAACGCCTCGCCGAGCTTGAGTCCCAGGGCAAGCTGCTCGAATCCCAACGCCTCAAAATGCGTACCGAATTCGACCTCGAAATGATGGAAGAAATGGGCTTCTGCACCGGGATCGAGAATTATTCCCGCCACCTCAGCGGACGACCCCCGGGCTCGCGGCCCTTCACCCTCCTCGATTTTTTCCCCAAGGACTACCTTTGCGTCATCGACGAATCGCACGCCTCCATCCCGCAAATCGGCGGCATGTATGCCGGCGACCG
>CAMBSX010000151.1 GCA_945870655.1 Chthoniobacter flavus
TTCAAAACCGCTCATGGCCGAAACATAAACCGCCGAGGCCTCGTTGATTTTCTTGAGGGCGAAACGGCTTAATTTTTTGTCCCCGCTGGCAAGCCAGAGCAAAGCGCAGGTATCCAGAATCATCTGGCCGCCTCCGGCCATTCACCGGCAGACAATGGTTCAACGGGGTCGTAGGCGATTTTAATTTTGCTCAACGCGGGATTTGCCTTGATGCGATTCGCGTGCTTGTGCGGCACAAGGTCGGCCACGGGTGCACCGTTCCGGCAAATGACAAAGGACCCGCCGGAGTCCTCCACCGTGGCGAGCAAACTGGAGAAATTAGTTTTTGCTTCGTGCACATTGACCGTCTTCACCTCGCAGAGATTAGTCCAGTTAGTCCAATCGCTCAAGGCCAAAATTGTCCGCCCAACGCTCCGTCAGCGGCCCGCTCGACGAACTGAAGAACGGCCACGCGAGCGACCGAGGGTCGGTGGCGGTCCTTCCCCCTTTGTTACGTTGACTCCCTCGCTCCCGCTCATCTCGCCCGCGGTGGCCTGTGGCCATCTGCCCCGAGCGCCCATGCGCTCTGGGCAAAAACTCAGGCCGAGCGGCGGCGCCGCAGCACGTGCGCGCCGAGACCAGCAAGCGCGATGGCCAGGAGCGCGTAGGTCGAGGGCTCCGGGACCACGTTGACGACAAGGCTGCCTTCGCTGAAGTAGGCTTGCTTGCCGCCACCAATGTCATAGGCCTCCCCCACACCGAGGTTGGCGATGTTGGAAAAGTCGATGTCGGCCGCGCCGTCGATGAGGGTGTAAGCGCCGTTGGCCACGGTGCCGTCCAACCCGACAAGATCGTCGATACCGAAGCCACCGAAGGCCACGATCGGCCCGTCGACCGTGAGCGCGCCGCTCAGACTGAAAACAAATTGCGCGCCGACCGCCAGAGAGAGGCTGCCGCCGAGCGTGCCGCTCCCGCCGATGGCGGCGCCGGAAAGGACGGAGACATCGCTCAGGCTGATTTCGCCGTCGACCAGAAGGGCACCGCTGGCCACGGTGGTCGCGCCCTCGTAGCTGTTGTTTCCGGTGAGCGTTGTCGTTCCGCTGCCAAGTTGATTCACCGTGCCGTTGCCGGAGATGACGGCGGAGATCGTCGTGGCATTGCTCTGGTTGAAGTTGATCGTGCCGGTGCCGGCGCCGAAGGTGATGGCCGGGGCGTTGATCGTCCCCGCCGCGTCGTTGGTCCCGAAGCCACCGATGTTCAGCGTGCCGACGGAACCGGCTTGCGATGCCACGGTGATTCCCTGTGGCTCCGTTGAGGCCGCCACGCCGCCATTGGCCACGGTGAGGGTTCCTTCCCCCGCGTATCCGATGATGGTGCCATAAAACGAGTTGTTACTCAGACTCGATCCGCTTCCCGTCACGAGCACGCTATTGTTGCTGCTCCCGGCGTTGGCGCCGATGTAGGCACTGAATGAGGAGACTCTTCCCCCGTCACTGATCACGAGACTGTTTCCCGATCCGGAATCACCGATCAAGACATTCTCGGAGTTGCTCAGCCTGGAGCCGCTACCCGTCACCAGCACGCTGTTGTTACTGCTCCCGTCGTTGCGGCCGATGTAGGAATACGTGGCTGAAACCTGCCCTCCATTGCTGACGACCAGGCTGTTGCTTGATCCGTTGTATCCGACAGCGACGTTCCAGTAGGAGTTGTTCACCAAGGCCGTGCTCCAAGTGGAACCAGATCCCGTCACCAGCACGCTGTTGTTGGAGGCGCCTGCGTTCATACCAAGAGCGAGCAGGCTCTCACTCACCACGGAGGCTCCGCCCTCGACAACCACGCTGGCCCCCTGGGAGCTATTCCCGACGGAAAGGGTGTTCGTTCCAGTGTTCCACGAGGATTCTGCTCCCGTGAGGGTCATGTTTCCGGCATTGAGCGCCAATGGAAACTCCGTGAAGACTCCACTTGCCACGAGGGTTCCACCGTTCACCGTGACAGAGGAAGTGCCGAGCGATGACTGACCTTGAACCACAAGCGTCCCGCTATTGACGGTCGTTGTTCCCGAGTAGGTGTTGGTTCCCGTCAGGATCGTCGTCCCGCTTCCGAGTTGATTCAGACTTCCGTCGCCGGAGAAACCCGAGCCAATCAGGCTGTCGACCTGATTGAAATTGATCGTGCCGCTGCCTGATCCGAAACTGATCCCGGGCCCAATCAGGCCCCCCGCGGTGTCACTCCCGCCAAGGGAGCCAAAGTTGAGGGTGCCTGTCGAACCCACTTGTGAGGCGATGGTGATCGAGCTGGCGGAAACCGATCCACCATTGGCAATGGTGAGGGTGCCCTCTCCGGCGTCTCCGATCGTCAGGTTGCCGCTGTTGCTCCAGGTCGATCCCGTTCCTGTCACCAGCACGCTGTTGCTCAGCGAGCTCGCGTTGAGGCCGATGACCCCGCCGTAGGTGTAATGGCTGTTGGTCAGGTTTCCACCGTTGGAGACCACCACGGAGTTGAAGCTTCCGCCGAATCCCACGATAAGGTCGGAGTCGCTGGTCAGCGTTGAGCCGCTTCCGTCGACCAGGAGGGAGTTGCCGGAGGATCCGACGTCGTAGCCCAGGGCGACTCCAGACCCGGCACTGACGACCCCGGCCCCCGCCTCGACCGACATGCTATTGCCCGATCCGCTGTCGCCGATCACAAGCCCGCTGCTGCTCCAGGTCGACCCGGTTCCTGTCACCACCAGGCTGTTGCCCGAAGCCGTGGCGTTGAGGCCGACCACGCTGAATGCCTGATCGGCCACGCTCGCCCCGCCCGACACCGTCATGGTGTTGCTCGAACCGTTCTGTCCGACCAAGACGTAGTTGGAGGCGTTGACGACGGTGCCTGCATTCATAACGGAGACGCTGTTGTTCGCGTCACCAGCGTTACCTCCGAGGACGATATTGTAGTAGTCATTGGTGCCACTGCTGATGGTGATGCTCTCGTCCACCAGAAGGCTTACCTCGGCCGCTGAAATGCTCACGCTCCCGTTACCGGTGTGACCGACTCGCATCACATCATTAGAGGCCGAGGTAGCAAGAAAGGATCCGCCGCCGCCGCCGCTGCCCCCAAATAACACCTCAGCTCCGCCGCCGCCGCCGCCGCTGTAGCCGCCGCCACCGCCACCGGCGTAGAGGCCCTGCCCACCCCCTCCAAATCCACCATCAACGGCATAGACGGTTATATCCGACCATACATTATGCGCACCCTCTCCTGTGCGTACGTAAAAGTATCCTCCGCTTCCTCCGGCACCACCGTCGAGATAACTGGTTCCGCCGGCAGAATACAGGTCCGGAGCCCCAGTGGGGGCTGGCCCGTAGTGAGATTGCCCGTTACCGAAGAATCCCCCACCGCCCGCGCCTCCTTTGGGATATGAAGAACTGCCAACGGTTCCTCCAGTGCCGTTCGTCCCACCAGAGCCCTGTCTGTTCTCGTTCACATACGTTGCATTATTTCCGGAGGTGGTGATGGAGGCACTCGGCCAATACGAGCCCGCGGCTGAAGTTCCTCCTCCTCCTCCGGCTACCACCAAGGGATTTGTGGACGAGTTCACCACGAAACTCCCGCCGCCGCCGCTGGCACTTGATCCGGCCCCGCCAGCCAGGATGCTCAAAACCTCTCCTTGTTCGAACAGAAATAGCCCGCCGATCACAGCTCCGCGGCCGCCGGGGACACTGAACGCCCTTTGGGTGTCCGCGTAAGCAGTGAAGCCGCCACCTTGCGCCCCGTAAGCCGTCACGTCATAGTATCCAGTGCT
>CAMBSX010000152.1 GCA_945870655.1 Chthoniobacter flavus
TTGTTTGTCTCGGCGAAAGTCGGACACCTCGGCTTGTTGCCTCAGGGAAAACCGGAAGCCAATCGCCGGGTGCGCGGCATGGTGGCCAAGATGGATGCCGAGGGATTCGGCAACTGCTCGAACTATTACGAGTGCGAGGCGGTCTGCCCCGCCGGCGTCCCCGCCGCATTCATCGCCAAGATGAACCGCGACTACGCGTTGGCCAGTGTGCGCAATGCGGTTGAAGCCACGGCGTAATTCTCCCATGCGGTGGGGGCGCGGAGTGTTCCGCGGCGGAAACCCCGGTAGACGGGATGCAGCGGGCAGAGAGCCCAGTCTCCGATGGTTTAGTATTTGAGGACTTTGGCCAGGAAACGACGGGCGGTTTCGCTTTGGGGGGCGGTGAAGAAGGCCTCGGCGGAACCTTGTTCGACAATGCGGCCGCCGGCCAGAAAGGCGACCTGATCGGCAACGGTCCGGGCGAAGTTCATCGCGTGGGTCACGAGGATGAAAGTGCGACCTTCGGCTTTCAGGTCGGCGATGACCTCCAAGACCTCGGCCGTCATTTCGGGGTCGAGAGCGGAGGTGGGCTCATCGAGAAGAAGAAGTCTGGGATGGATGGCTACGGCGCGGGCGATGGCAACACGTTGTCGTTGCCCGCCGGAGAGTTCGGCCGGGCGCTTGTGCGCGTGGCCAGTGAGGTGGAGGCGTTCCAGAAGTTCGAGAGAGCGGTTTCGGGCGGCTTCGGGTGAGAGGCCGTGCACGGCGGTGAGGGGAAGCATGATATTGGCCAGCGCGTCGAGGTGAGGGAACAAGTTCCAAGACTGAAAGACGGTGCCAATGTTGCTGCGGAAGGTGCGGAGAGATTGTTCCGTGGTGGGCACGCGCTGTCCGTCGATCATCAGTGAGCCCGCCTCCGGGGACTCCAGTCCGCCAATAACACGGAGCAGGGTGGATTTGCCGCCGCCCGATGGCCCGAGAAGGGCAAGGACGTGGGGAAACTCGAGCTGTGCGGTGATGGCATCAAGGACGGTATGATCACCGTAACGCTTGGTGATGTCGTCGAAATCAAGTTTCATAACGGAATTTATTTTCAAGCCGGCGGGCGAGGAGGGAAACGGGCAAAGTCAGAGCGAGATAGCCGATGGCCAAGGGAAGGTAACTTTCCAGCGTGCTGTAGGTCGCGCTGTTCACCTGCTGGGCGGCAAGGGTGAATTCCTCAATGCCGAGAATGGAGAGGAGGGAGCTGTCCTTGATGATTGAGGCAGCTTGGCCGGCCAGCGGCGGCAGGACGTGGCGCATCGCTTGGGGAAAGATGACGTGGCGGTAGGTCTGCCAGCGGGTCAGGCCGATGGCGCGCGCAGACTCAAGTTGGGATTTGCCGATACTTTCGATGCCGCCGCGGATCATTTCGGCGATGTAGGCGCCGCTGAAAACGGAAAGAATAAGAATGCCGGCGGCGTAACGGTTTTGCAGGCCGACCGCATCGGCGACAACGTAAAAGAGAATGAGGAGTTGGACGAGGAGCGGTGTCCCGCGGATCAGTTCGATATAGCCGGCGGAGAGCCAGCGCAGTGCGGGATAACGGGCCCGCCGGCCGAGGGCGGCAAGAAGCCCGAGCACGATACTCAAAGCAAGGGCTGCAAAAGAGATCCAGATGGTGTTGAGCCATCCTTGCCAGAAAACTTGGCGGTAAACCCACACGCCGGACCAGTTCCAGCTGAGGGCTTGGAGGATAGCGAAGCAGGCTGCCGCCAAGAGGGTGGCCGCGAGCAGGACGGAGATGACCGCATTGATGGTTTGATGGCGGGTCACGGCGAAGGCAAAAGAGATTTCCCCGCCGCTCCTACTTTTTAGCGTCGCGCCAAAGATCTTCGAGATCTTGTAAGGACAAATCTTCGAGCTTCCGACCGTTGGCGGCCGCGGCATTTTCCAGGTGTCGAAAGCGGCCAATGAAGCGCTGGTTGGCGTGTTCAAGGGCCAATTCGGGCTCGACCCCGAGTTTGCGGGCCATGTTGACCGTGGTGAAGAAAAGATCTCCGAGTTCATGCTCGAGGCGTTTCGGATCACCTGATTCCAGTTCGGCAGCCAACTCGGCAAGCTCCTCTTGGAATTTTTCGATTACCCCGGTGGTGTCCGGCCAGTCAAAACCGACCCGGGCGGCTTTTTTCTGGATGTTGGCCGCGCGGATGAGGGCCGGCAGGGCGCGGGGAATATTCTCCATAGTGGAGGCAGTGGCTCCCTTTTCCTCGCGCTTGATTTGTTCCCACTGCCGGAGGACCGCTTGGGTGTCTCCGGCCTCGGTATCCCCGAAGACATGCGGGTGTCGGCGGATCAGTTTCTCGCAGGTGTCCCGGGCGGCATCCTCAAGGGTGAAGGCGCCACGCTCGGCGGCCAAGTCGGTATGGAAAATGACTTGGAGCAGAACGTCGCCGAGCTCCTCGCGCAGATTGGCATCATCGGCTTTGGTAATAGCATCGATAGCCTCGCAGGCTTCCTCGAGGAGTCCGGCACGGAGGGATTCGTGGGTCTGCTCGCGGTCCCAGGGGCAGCCTGCGGGTGAGCGGAGGAGGCTAACGATGGCCCGGAGGCGGGCTACGGGCTCTGTCGGAAGGGTGTCTAGATGCGCCATTGCTCCTTGTGGCTGCCCCGGAGGTCGGTTACTTCGCCGGCACTGTTGATAGAGACATACCAGGTGAGCGCGGTGGTCGCGACGATAGTGAGGACGAGCACGGCGCCGACAAACCAGCCGGGAAGTTCGCCCACAGCGAGCGCGTTGTAGAAAGCAGACCACGAGAGGATAGGTGGCCTGGCGTGCATGAAAATCTTGGTCATCCAGGCAACAATGATGATCGCGATGATAAATACATAGTTCCGTTTTAGTCGGCGACCGACGGCTTCGAGTTTGCTGATTTTGAAGGATGGAAGGATGAGGTCCTCGCACACGAGTTTTTGCCAATCCCCGCCAAGCAGGTTGGGATTGCGGGAAACGGTGGCGACCAAAAAATGGGACTCAATCATGCGGACACGTCCCCGGAAGGCGTCATAAAACCGGTACCGGCGCGCCTCGATCCAGAGCATCATCCAGACGATGACGAGGTTGAAAAAGAAGATGATGTGGGGGATGTCGCGGAAGGAGAAAGCGACCGTGATGATCGTCGTCGTACTGGTGATCGCCCACGTCGTCGTGATGTCAAGACGCTGCCGCCAAACCATAATGCGGCCCAGCTCGCCGCGGTAAAAATGCGACATGGCATTGACGTAGCACGGGTCGTGCAGTTCGTTGCCGTCTGTACGGGTGATAGACCGGTTGCCCTCCATCGTCTCAGGGCCGGTCTTTGGCGAGCAGAACGGCACGGGCCCGTTCCAGCTGCTCGCGTTCGCGGCGGGTCAAACTCGACAGGCCGCTCCGGGAAATCTTCTCGAGGAGCGGGTCGATAATGTGATGCGCATCGACGGCTTGGTCGTCGGGGTTCTTGACCACCCGCAGGCGAGGAGTCTTCGAGCGGCTGGAGGCGGGGCGCAGGCGCGAGACGAAGTCGAAGTCGAGTGCGGATCCGTGGCGGATGGCGTAGTAGGCGAGGAATGCGGTGGCCAGGAGCACCATCATTTCCAGCCATTGCCGTCCGGCTAAAAGCTGGAGAACACTGATGCCGAGCAAGACCCAGGCAAACATTTTCGCTGTGATTTGGAAAAGAAGTTGGGCGCCGGGATACAGGGCGGCGAAAGACAGGAAGACGGCAAAGTTGGCCCAGCTTTGGGTGATGGAAAAGGATTCTCT
>CAMBSX010000153.1 GCA_945870655.1 Chthoniobacter flavus
TCGACGCTTGCCCCGACGGATCGGTCGAGGTGAGCGTCCAGCCTTCACTCGTGCCGAATGAAAACATCCTCGCTTCGGTCAGAGGGGTCTTCAATGCCATCGCGGTCCGGGGTGATGTGGTGGGTGACGCGCTTTTCTACGGGCGCGGCGCGGGTCAGGATCCGACCGCAAGTTCCGTGATCAGCGACCTGGCCGATGCCGCGATCGCGCTCGACTCCCCGCGCGAGTCCTTCGGTTTCATCCCGCATGGCCTCTACGGAAAATTGCGTCCGGCCGGCGAGGTGACTAGCGCGTTCTACCTCCGACTCGGCGTCGATGACCAACCGGGCGTACTGGCCCGCATCGCCGGGGTGCTCGGAGAGTCGAACATCGGTATTTCTTCGGTCATTCAGCCCGAGACGCCCGAGGGCGAGCTCGCGGTGCTCGTGCTTATGATCCACGATGCACCGCGTGGACGCGTCATTTCCGCGCTGCAAAAAATCCGCGCGTTGGACTGTGTCCACGGCGAACCGGCGCTTTACCGGGTGGAGGCCGCGTCATGAAAAACCGGAACGACCGAGGGGTGATCAGCCGCTACCGGGCGTACCTCACAGTCACCGAGGCCACCCCCGTGGTCTCGCTCAACGAAGGGTCCACCCCCCTGATTTATTCGCCGAAGCTGAGCCAAGTGGTCGGGCGTGGTGCCGAAGTTTACGTGAAATACGAGGGGCTCAATCCGACGGGGTCGTTCAAGGATCGCGGGATGACCATGGCGATTTCCAAAGCCGTCGAGCGCGGAGCCAAGGCCGTCATTTGCGCTTCGACCGGCAACACCTCGGCCGCTGCCGCCGCCTACGCCGCCCGCGCCGATCTCGCCTGCGCTGTGCTGCTGCCCGCCGGAAAAATCGCCGCCGGCAAATTGCTGCAGGCCTTCATCTACGGGGCCAAAGTTGTCGCCATCCGCGGCAACTTCGACGACGCCCTCCGCTTAGTGCGCGAGCTTGGGGCCGACGGACGTTTTGAAATCGTCAATTCGATCAACCCTTTCCGCATCGAGGGACAGAAAACCGCGTCCTTCGAAATTATCGAGGAACTGGGCGACGCGCCGGATATCCACATTTTGCCGGTCGGCAATGCTGGCAACATCACGGCCTATTGGCAGGGTTATCGCGAATTTCACCAACTCGGCATGGCCACCAAGCTGCCTCGCATGACTGGATTTCAAGCCGCAGGATCGGCCCCGATTTTTTTTGACCACGTCGTGGAGAAGCCGGAGACGATTGCCACCGCCATCCGGATTGGTAACCCAGCCAGCTGGCAGGGCGCGAGCAATGCGGTCACCGATTCCGGTGGCTGCATTGATATCGTGACGGACGAGCAAATCCTCGCCGCCCAGCGCTGGCTCGCCTCCGAGGAAGGCATTTTCGTCGAACCGGCCAGCGCGGCGTCCGTCGCGGGGTTGATGAAATGCTTTTCCAACGACCGCTGTGCCACTTGTCCGTTCCACCAATATCGGGAGGGCGCGAAAATCGTGCTCACCGTGACGGGTCACGGTCTGAAGGACCCGGAGGCTCCGATGGTCCACGGTTTTAAGGCGCTGGAGGCGGAGGCCACCATGGAGTCGGTAGCCGGAGTGTTGGGAGTCGGCTGATGGCGACTATCGTTCAGAAATACGGCGGCACATCGGTCGGCAGTCCGGAGCGGATCAAGAACGTCGCTCGCCGCGTGCTTGAGACCCAGCAGGCGGGGAACAAAGTCGTGGTTGTGGTTTCGGCCATGTCTGGCGTGACCGACTCTTTAATCAAACTCTCTCGCGCAGTCTCGGACCAGCCGAGCGAGCGTGAAATGGATGTGCTGCTTTCCACCGGCGAGCAGACCACCATCGCCCTGTTGGCCATGGCTTTACAAGGAATGGGCGCCAAAGCGGTTTCCTTGACCGGGGCGCAGGCCGGCATTGTGACCGACGGGGTCCATACCAAAGCAAAAATTTTCAACATCACACCGAAGCAAATCCACGCACATCTCGACGAAGGTGCGGCTGTTATTGTTGCTGGTTTCCAAGGTCAGACCGCGCAAGGAGAAATCACCACGCTCGGCCGCGGTGGATCCGATCTCACCGCCATCGCTCTGGCCGGTGCACTCAAGGCCGACAAGTGCGAAATTTGCACCGATGTGGACGGTGTTTACACCTGCGACCCGCGCATTGTGCCTGACGCCCGCAAGATTGATACCATCAGCTACGAGGAAATGCTCGAAATGGCTTCGTCAGGGTCCAAAATCATGCAATCTCGCTCGGTCGAATTTGCCAGCAAGTTCGGTGTCCTTTTCGAAGTCCGCAGCAGTTTCAACCAGAACCCGGGAACCATCGTGAAAGAAGAAACACCAGGCATGGAAGACGTCGTTATCCGCGGCGTGAGCATCGAACGCAACCAGGCAAAAGTCACCATCGAGGGGGTGCCCGACAAGACCGGCACCGCGGCGAAAATTTTCAACGCCCTGGCCGCGGCCCATGTCGTCGTCGACGTCATCGTGCAGACCGCCCCGCACGAGGGAAAAACGGACATCTCGTTCACCACGAACAAAGATGAATTGGAGAAAGCCGGTCCGGCCCTCGAGGCCGTGGCCGCCTTAATCGGTGCCCGCGGGGTGACCCAAACCGCCGGTGTCGCGAAATTGAGCGTCGTCGGTATTGGCATGCGCACGCACTCCGGCGTGGCCGCCAAGCTGTTCGATCTCCTCGCTAGCGGCGGATTCAACATCCAAATGATCTCCACCTCGGAAATCAAAATTGCCGTCATTCTCGACGAGAACAGCATCGCCGAGGCCGCCAAGGCGGTGCATGCGGGATTCGGTCTGGCTGGTTGAGCAACGGATCCAGCCGCTGGAAGCCAAACTCCCCGTTATTATTTCTGCCCGGCGGTGTCGGCCAGATAATCCTCCACCGCGAGGATGTTTTTCTCACCGGCGCGCTGGATGAGGCGGAGGAATTGGTCGGCCGAGGAAATTTCCTCCACCTGCTCGGTGATAAACCATTGGAGCATGGCCGCGGTGGCATGGTCCCTCTCTTCCAGGGCCAAATCCATCAGCTTGTGGATTGACTTGGTCACGGCCATCTCGCTGTCCAACGCCGCCTGTGCCGCGGCCTCGGATGATCTGTAGGTGTGCGGTTGGGCCGGGATCTCCGGGATCTGGACGCGCCCTCCGGAGTCGAGCACGTAACGCAGGAATTTGTGAGCGTGCTCGCGTTCCTCGCCGGCTTGTTTGAAAAAGCGTTTGGCCGCTTGGGGCAACGCTTCGGCCTCGAAGTGCGCGGCCATCGCGTCGTATTTCATGGCGGCGGCAAATTCCATGCCGATCTGGGCGTTGAGCGCCTTCTGCATTTTGACGGAAATCATCATTAGCCCACCCTACGCCCGTCGCTCGTACTTTTCAATCCACCGGAATCCCCGGCACTGTGAGGGCTTGGCCGTTGTCCTTTGGTCCCAAGCCGAG
The DNA here is from genome assembly GCA_945870655.1 of Chthoniobacter flavus. Lineage (GTDB taxonomy): Bacteria > Verrucomicrobiota > Verrucomicrobiia > Chthoniobacterales > JACTMZ01 > JACTMZ01. Next base: position 3,472 of record CAMBSX010000153.1, read on the forward strand.
CAGATACGGCCCGGCGGAAAGCGCCCACTCCGGGGCGGAGGGGTATTGCGCGGCGGACTCTGGGCCGAGGCAAGTTTGCAACATCTCGGTATTGATGATCCCGGGATTGAGGGCGATCGCGGCAAGGCCTTGGGGTAATTCCTGGGCGAGCGCTTGGGTCATTCCTTCGATCGCCCATTTGCTGGTGCAGTAGGCGGAGACGTCGGGGGAAGTCGA
>CAMBSX010000154.1 GCA_945870655.1 Chthoniobacter flavus
GGGGTGAGTCCGGCCAGACACTCGTCGAAGCCGAAGCGCGCCGCGTTTTCCTCGCGGTCGCCGGTCATGACGATAGTGCGGATGCCGAGTGTTTTCATCTGTGCCATGGCTTCGCGGGCCGAATCCCGGAGCGACTCGCGGACCACGGCCAGACCGCAAAGCCGTCCGTCGCGGCGGATGAAAATCTCGTGGCCGCCGTTCTCCTCCGTGGCGAGCTGGGTGTGCAGCGATTCTCTTCCGTCGCCGGAGGCAAGGATGCCGTCATTGCCGACTTGCAGCGTCGTTCCATCGGGCAAGGTGCCTTCGATGCCTGCGCCCGGCAGCACACGAATCGCGCGGGCCAAAAGTGGGGAGTCCGCGGCTGAAGCGGACCGGAAGGCGCGGGCGATGGGGTGTCCGCTGCCGGTCTGCACCGCGGCGATTTCGCGGAGCAGCTGTGCCCGATCCACCCCGGGAGCGACGACAAAATCGACAAGGCGCGCGTCGCTTTCGCTCAGCGTTCCGGTTTTGTCGAAGACCGCGGTGTCGATCAAGGCGAGTGCTTCGATCGCGTCGCCCCCGCGGGCGAAGAGTCCGCGCTTGGCCAAGGCGGCAAGAGCCGACCAGATGGCGACCGGCGTGGCCAGTCCCATCGCGCAGGGGCAGGCGACGAGGAGGACAGCGAGGCCGTTGAATACCCCGGTGATCCAGCCGCTCTGCAGGGTCCAGCCCAAGGTGGTCAGCGCAGCGATGACCAGCACGAGAGGGAGGAACCAAGAGACAAGGCGATCGGCCTCGCGTTGGATGCGCCCGGGATTTTTGCGCGCTTCCTCGATCGAGCGGAGGAGGGCATCAAGCCGGCGGGAGCGTCCGCGCGAGACTGCCGCGATGCGCAGGGTGCTGTCCTCCACGCGGCTTCCGGCCAGGATGCTGTCGCCGGGGCGCTTGACCACCGGATAAGGCTCTCCGGTCAAGGCTGCTTGGGAAACCAGGGCGACCCCGTCGGAGACCGTGCCGTCCACCGGCACGCCTTCCCCGGCGCCGACCAATACTTGGTCGCCGGGCACGATGCGGTCGACGGTGATGCGTTCCCGGTAGCCGCTGGGGTCGACCCACTCGCAAAAATCGAAGGCGGCGCCGATTTTTTCGATCGAGCGCCGGAGGGTATCGCGGCGTTGGCGCGCGAGGATGGTGCCGAAGGTGTAGATAGCGACTAAAACGGCGACAATTTCGTAGTAGACCCCGCCGGTGCCGGTGATCGAACTGTGCACCGAGGCGAGGAAAGCGCCGATGATGCCGACGAGGAAAAATTGCTCGAAAACAATCCGCCCGCGCCGGAGTGCATCCCACGACTCGCGGAGAATGGGCAAGCCGGCGAGGAGGAATACGCCAAGGGCGGAAAGGGCAAGGGCCCCGTGGATCATCCAGCGGGCATTGCCCTCGACCGGTGACATGTTGACCGCCAGGCTGAAAATCATGGCCTGGGCGGCGAGGAGTCCGGCCATGCCGAGACGCAACCAGGTCTTGGCCTCGCGATTGAGGACGAGTTCCTCGCTTTCGTTCCCGGGGGTCGTGCTTTGGCAGCAGGCGGACATGAGGGGAGTTTAAAGCCGAAGGGTGCGGTCATGCAATGGGTTGGAGAGGGTAGGGCCGCGGTACAAGGCGCAATGGGGACAAAGACTGACGGCGCGATTGACCTTGGCGCCGGGGTTCTGGGATGCTCCCCAGCTTATGAGCACAGGAATTCTCGAAGGCAAAACAGGGGTGGTTTTCGGCGTGGCCAACAAACGCAGCATTGCGTGGGCCATCGCCAAGGCGTGGAAGGAAGCGGGCGCGAAGCTCATCTTCAATTACCAGGGCGAACGGGTGAAAGAGAATGTGGAGGAGTTGGTTTCGGAATTCGGATCAGACGTTCCCGTCTACCCCTGCGATGTCTCCAAGGACGGGGAAATCGCGGCCTTTTTTGACAAAGTGAAAGGCCACACCGACAAGCTCGACCTGCTCCTCCATTCCGTGGCCTTCGCCCCGAAGGAAGCCCTCGAAGGGGACTTTGTCTCCACCTCGCGCGCGGCCTTTTCCGCCGCGCTGGATATCAGCGCCTACTCGCTCGTCGCGCTCTCCCGGGCCGCGGCGCCGATGATGACCGGTGGGGGCAGCATCGTGGCCATGAGTTATCTCGGCAGCGTGAAAGTCGTGCCGCACTACAACGTGATGGGCGTGGCCAAGGCTGCGCTGGAGTCCTCGACCCGCTACCTTGCCTACGACCTTGGAGCACACAAGATCCGGGTCAATTGCATCAGCGCCGGCCCGGTGCAAACTTTGGCCGCCCGCGGTATTGCCGGATTCTCCTCCATGATGAAGCACTATGAGGAGCACGCGCCGCTCAAGCGCAGCTGCGAGACGTCCGAACTCGGCGCCACCGGCGTCTTTTTGGCCAGCGACGGCGCGGCCTCGATCACGGGCCAAGTTCTTTACGTCGACGGCGGCTACGAGATCATGGGAATGTAAGCGCGTGGATGCGAGGATCATCGACGAATTGCGCCAAGTGGCCGGAATCGACGGCGTGCGTACCGATGAGGCCTCGCGCGAGATGGCGGCAGGCGACAAGTGGTTCGCCCGCACCCTGCCCGAGGCCGTGGTCTTCGGCCGCTCGACCGCGTCGGTAGCCGGGGTGATGAAGATCGCCGCGCGGGAAAGGATTCCCGTGACGACCCGAGGGGCGGGCCACGGCTACGTGGGCGGGTGCGTGCCGGTGCGCGGCGGGATCGTCCTTTCCACCGCGCGGATGGACCGGATCAAGGAAGTGAGCGCGGAGGACTTCGTCGCCGTGGTCGAGCCGGGGGTGATCACCGGACATTTGCAGGAGGCCGCGCGGAACAAGGGACTTTTTTACCCGCCGGATCCGGCGAGTTTGCAGGATTGCAGCATCGGCGGAAACATCGCGACCAATGCGGGCGGCCCGCGCTGTTTGAAATACGGCGTGACCCGCCACTACGTCCTCGGCCTTGAAGTCGTGCTGGCCGACGGCACGGTGGCGCGGGTGGGGGGGCGCACCCATAAAAACAAAACGGGATTTGATCTGGTCGGTCTTTTCACCGGCTCGGAAGGCCTGCTCGGCATCGTCACCGAAGCGACTTTGCGCCTCCTGCCTTGGCCGCCGGTCCGGGCCGTCCTCTCGGCCAGTTTCCCCGACATGCCGACGGCGGCGGCTGCGGTGCAATCGGTCTTCGCGCACGGGCATTTGCCGTCCGCGGTGGAAATCGCCGACCGCTTCACCCTCGAGGCGGCGCGCCAGCATGCGGGGACCGAGACGGCCATCCCGGCAGGCGAGGCACATTTGCTGGTCGAGATCGACGGACAGGAGGCCAGCGTGAAGGCGGAGACGGCCGAATTGACCGCGCTCTTGAAGGATGCCCGCGCGGTCTCGGTCGAGAGCGCGCTCACGGCCGAAGGATGCGACCGGCTCTGGGCCTTGCGTCGCGGATTTTCCGCCTCGCTCAAGGCCACCGGATTGAAAAAACTGAATGAAGATATCGTGGTGCCGCGGGGAAAATTGGTCGAATTGGTCGAGTTCGGGGCGCAACTCGGGCGCGA
>CAMBSX010000155.1 GCA_945870655.1 Chthoniobacter flavus
CGCAGCCTGTGGTTTGTTGACTGGCAAACGCCATGGGTAAACACGAGAGGATTGCTGCACGGATGACCGGACGGGACGGCGATTCGTCCTGGCACCCCTGCTACCTTGAATATTTCCGGCTTTTCAACGGGCAGTCCTATTACGAAGCCCATGATGTTCTCGAGCACATCTGGCTAGGTGCGAATGGCGAACGGCGTGTCTTTTACAAAGCCCTCATCCAATTTGCCGGCGCCCACGTGCACTTGCAGCATCACCACCGCGAACCGGCCCACCACATCCACGGCCGCCGCCTCCGACCGGCCGCCCGCCTCTTCCGTCGCTCGGTCGAATTGCTCGAGGCTTTTCCAGCCGCTTACGAGGGCATTTCTTTGGGCGGAATCCGCCAAGCCGCCGAGCACACCATTCAGCAACTCTCTGAATCGAAGTTCACCACCAATCCCTGGTCCCCCGACCGCGCCCCGCAACTGCGCGGGCCCTCTTAGATTGCGCCATCCACCCTTCCCCGCGCTCCCCAAAAAGAAAGGCTTGCGGCCCAAGCTCCCTACGGACTTTGGTGTATTCGCTTTGAGAACTTTATCCGGCATAAGGTGCGTTCTTTCTCTGGTTGTCTTCGTCCTCGCTCTCGCGGCGACCACCGCCCAAGGCACGCAGGAAAAAGGACGTGAGTTCCGTGGCGGATGGTATCGTTGGGATCCTTACCAGTTTGAGGAAAACCGCGGACCCCTGCGCGAGTTGAGGGGCCTGGACATCCAGATGGTCACGCGCATCCTCGCCGAAACAGGGAGCACTGTTTCCTATGAGCAGATAGACTGGATAGAGCACCAACAGCAAATAAGGAACGGGGAACGGGACATCGCCGCCGGTGCCTACAAGACGGCGGAGCGGGAAGAGTATGCCTGGTTTTCGCATCCTTACCGCACCGAAACGGACGTGCTCGTCACGCGGCGCGCAGATCAAGACCGGTTGCCCGCCTCCAATGTGAAGGAACTTCTGGCTGCGTTGTCCGCTTCCGGGATGCGGGTCGGTCTGGTCAGCGGATTTTTCTACGGTCCGGACGTCAAGGCTTTTGCCCTCGATCCGGCCAATGCCGACCGCATTTTTTACGCCGACACGGACAACACCAACCTTTCAAGGCTGCTCAAGGGAGAGATCGACGCCTTTATCGCCGACCGTTTGGTTGTCGCGGCCGTGGCTTGGCGGGCCGGCGTGCAGCGACAGATAAGTCAGCATAAAATTCCCATTTTTGCCGCGGACATCCACGTGATGTTCGGCAAAAAATCCACCACGCCGCGGGATGTCGAGGCCTTCAATCGAGGCCTGCAGCAGCTGAAAGCTTCCGGGGAATACGACATGATCCTCAGGCACTACGCCATGCCTGTGCTGCTCGCCATCACCGTGCAGAGAACGTGGTTCAACCTCTTCGATATTGTCGGCACCGTCGCGTTCGCCATTTCTGGTGTCCTTCTCGCGCGCCGGGAGCACTACGACATCTTCGGCGCATTCATTCTGGCAAGTTTGCCCGCGGTCGGCGGCGGGGTCCTGCGCGACCTTATCTCCGGTCGCTCGCCGCTCGCCGTGGTCGCGTCTCCAATCTACCTCTACGCCATAATCGCCACGGTTCTGGCCGGGGCTCTGGCTTACAAGCTGACCGATTACCTTGGAAAAAAAGGCGTGGCCCCCGATTCGGTGCTAGGAGTCCACCTTTCATCCAACATCTATCTCTTTTTTGATGCCGTCGGCCTCTCTGCTTTCACCGTCATAGGCGTCGTTGTGGCTGTGGAGCAACAATGCGAGCCGCTCTGGTTGTGGGGCCCGTTGCTGGCCGCGTTAACCGGAGCGGGTGGCGGCATTATCCGCGACGTGGTCCGCGCCGATTCCAATAATTCCAACCTCAAAGGGAGTTTTTACCCCGAGGTTGCACTGCTCTGGGGTTTTCTTTTTTCGCTCTTTCTCATCTGGGAAGCCGGCCGTCTCAACCTTACCGAGGTTTGGTTGGGGGTGGTGACGACCATGTTAGGTGCCTTGGCCACCCGCCTGCTGGTCATGCGGTTCGGCTTGCGCAGTCCTCTTATCGCCGCCACTGCTCCGCCCGATCAGCACGATCAAAACCCGCGGTGAGGGTTTGTCCGCCCCGGCCCGGTGATTTGCATTAGCAAAAACACCCGCACCCCACATTTCACAAAAATGCAGCAGGCAGGCTCTCTATCGACTTCCTCGCCGGTTGTACGGCACCTCCTCCGGTCAAAATCGCCTTGCATTTAATCCGCCGCAGCCTGCTCAAGAGAGCCAAGGATGAAGCTCGGACTCCGAAGACCGCGCAAAGCACAGCTCCGCAGCAATAAGAATTCGGACTTTCGTTTCGGTGTTGCGCGTGCCGACTCAGCTCCCTCGTCCTTCGCGGCGGCGTTTGCGCTCCTCGTCTTCAATCTCAAGTTCAGTATCGAGCACACCGTGCAACTTATCCGTCTGACCCGGAGACCGCAGTACGCGGTGAATGCACCAAAAGAAGAACCCTGTCGTGCCGCCAACCGCGAGCAGCATAATGATCCATCCGCTCAGCGTCATGACGCCGCCTCCTCCGCATTCCAGCGTTTCACGGCCAGCCGGATCCACCATAGAAAGAGGGCCAAAACCGCCACGAGAAAAAGCATCGACCAGCGCACCGCCGGATCCGCGGTGAACGCCGCGATGCGGTTGCCCATATCCTGCACGGCCCACGCCACGAAAACGACGAGTAGATAGACCGGGGATATGTATCTGATCACGAAGGTGAAGAGACGGGGCAACCGTAAGTCGGCCCCGCGGTCGAGTTCTTCCAAGCCGCGCTGCGGACCGAAGACCCAACCGAAGAGAAGCGTCTGCACGCAGGCCAGAAGATAAATGCAGAAGGTGCCGACCCAAAAATCGAGCGTGTCCATCGCCGTGAGATTCTTGCTGAACCAGACGACAAGCAGGGTGCCGGCCGTGCCCACCCCGCAGAGCACGGCCACGGCCCGGGTGCGGGTCAGCCCGAGGCCCTCCTGCAGAAACGCGATGGCTGGCTGCAGCATGGAGAGCGAGCTGGTAATGGCGGCCAGGAAGAGGAGGAAAAACCAGAGAAAACCAATCCAACGCCCGAGCGGCATGTGTTCAAAAACCAGCGGCAAGGTGTTGAACCCCAGAGCAAAGGTTCCGCCCACCGCCCCGGCGGCGCCGAAAAAAATGAAAGCCGCAGGAACGGTGATCATCCCGCCAAGCGACACTTCGAAAAACTCATTGCCCGCCACGGCGGTGGTCGAACTCAGGGCAATGTCGTCATCGCGGCGCATGTAGCTGGCATAGGTGATGATCACGCCGAAGCCGACGGAAAGTGAAAAGAAGATCTGACCGGCAGCCTCCATCCACATCTTGCCGTTGGCCAGTTGCGCCCAGACCGATTTGCCGCCCGCATCGAGATTCCACATGTGGCCGAGACCGTTGAGGACATTGAGTTCCGGCTTCGAGGGGTCCGGCGTGCCGAGGGTGAGCACGCGGATGAGCACGAGGACGGCACACAATGCGAGGGCCGGCATAGCCCAAAGGCAAAACAGTTCG
>CAMBSX010000156.1 GCA_945870655.1 Chthoniobacter flavus
CCGGCCAGAGCCCCGAGGAAGCCACCCAGACCGATCAAGCTGTAGTAGTGGATGCTGCTTGCCGTTGCCATATGCAGATCACGGTGAAGATAGTCCGTGAGGAAGAGGGTGTGCGGTGTGATGCCCACGCCGGCCAGAAAATAAGCGGCGCCGAGCAGGACAAGGGATTTGACCTGATCCGGCATCAGGTGTGATTTGCGCCGGGTGGGCACAGCCGGGCTTTGCCCGCCGACGGCTAGCGGCCAAGCGACCATTCCCGCCACCAGCGCCACGGCAGCCTCGAAAAGCCAACCTGCCCCGACCGATGCCTCCAGAAAACCCGGCAGCGCAAGACTGATCATCATGATCGTCGCGCCCGCCCCGGCGAAGATGGCGCCGCCGGCGAGTTTCTTCCACCTCTCCGGCACCGGCGCCAAGGCCAGCGATGGCGAATGGATGACCAGCACCGCGCCGGCCAAGCCGTTGAGCATCCGGGCTGCGGCCAGCCAGACAAAGCCGAGGTTCCAGCCGGACATGACGAGGCTGACCAACACCATGACGATCGACGCCCGGAGGATGAAGCCCAAGGACAGCCGCGCCGGCAGGAAGATCGCAGCAAGCGCCCCGCCCAGATATCCCAAGGCGTTGAAGCCACCGAGATAACCCGCCCCCGCCTTGTCGACCCATCCCGTGGCGATCATCGCGGGGACCAAAGGAGCGTAGGCATAGCGGCACAGGCAAAGCCCCATGCTCACCATGCAAAAACCAGCCAGCGTGGAGTAAAAGGGATTTTCCCGGAGCCGCGCCACCGGGATAAGGTCAGGACCCGCTGACGATCTCTTCGATCTTGGAGAGGACTTCCTGCGGCGATTGCCACTCGTTGTCCGGCTGGGCCGTGACGGCATTGCCCTCGTTATCGATAAGCACGAGATAGGGGATGCCGCTGGAACCGAATTTCCGGAATGTCTCGCTCTGCGCCTGGTCGAACTTCACCGCTGGCCAGGGCATGTTGTCACCCTTGATGTATCCCTCCATGGCCGCTTGGTCGCGGTCGCTGCTGACAAAAACCAGCTCGAAGTCCGGGTGCTTGGGTTTGAAGTTGTTATACCACTCGACGAGCTTTGGTGTGAACATGCGGCAGGGCGGGCACCAATGAGCGGAGAAATAAAGCGCGGTGTATTGGGGCGAGCCTTGCACGGCAGGTCCGGTCAGGTTGCCCTTGATGTCGTCGAAAAATCCGGCGCGGGCGGGGGTGGTGACGGCCAGGACGGCCACAAGGATGGAGAGGAGACGGGTTTTCACTTCTCGGGAAAATGGACCCCCGTCGCGACTTTGGCAACTCCATCGTGGCCGCGATGGCTCCTTGGCCGTTGTTTTTTCCTTCGGTGCGACCATAGTGCGGCCATGAGGACAGTGATGGCTCTCTTTCTCGCCGGAATAGCGGTGGCCACGGCCGGGCCGATTGTCCGCGAGCCCGGGGTCATTTACCTATCCGACTTCCACGAGCGCCTGCCGCGCTACCAACTGACCGGCCCGGCCCCTGGTTTCTTCGAGGTCACGATGAAGCGCTTTGCCGGCACCTTGCGTTTTCCACAGGCTGTGCAACTCGACGCCATTTCCCCGGATGGTCTGTTGCGTGTGCGTGGTAATGCCCAGCAAGGCGGCGTGGCGGCCTGGATCGAGCCGCTTTACGTGGCGGGTTTGCCCGAGAACTATCTGGAAATCGCGGTCCGCGCCGAGCAACGGCGGCGGGAAGTGGAAGACCTCATTGCCCGCAAGGAAGTGGCGGTGGGCATGACGCTCGAGGAGGTGACGCGCAGTCTGGGGAAGCCGCAGAAGCGCTCGAGCAAGACCGGGCGCGAAGGATCCACACAAACCTACGAATACGTGAAATACAAACTGGTCCCGCAGACAGTTTACACGCCGTCCTACGTGCAGTCCCTGACCGGCTCCCGGCCCGATCCGCGCGCCAAACTCGAGAGGGTGGTGGTGAGCGGCGGCTACGGCTACGATGCTTCGACCGTTTATTTGAAAGTTCCGGTTGGCACGACCACCGTCGGCTTTGTCAATGGCTTGGTCGAAACGGTGGAAGAGTCCGAGGGAACCTTGACCGGCGCTAATGCTTCCACGGTCGTGCCACCGGTTGATCTCGTCTGGTAGAACGTCCGAGCTTTACAAACCCTGCGTCCGGGAGCATTCCGATGGATATGGATGCAATGTCCGATTTCCTCCAGGCCCGCTATGAGGTGCGACGACCCGACGGCACCGAGTTCGGTCCGGTCAGTGCCTGGACTCTGGCCGAGTGGCGCGAAAGCAAACGCGTTTTCGACACCGATGAAATCCGCCGCACCAACGGTGAGACTGACCGCAATTGGGTCGCCCTGCGCGACTCGGTATTTTTACGCAACCTGCCTGAGGAACCCTTGGGTTGGGACGCTGGGCCCTGAACTTTCCCCTTGCCGCCGCCGCGCATCAGGGGATTATGAAAGTCTCATCTGCGGGTGTAGTTCAATGGTAGAACGGCAGCTTCCCAAGCTGCATACGAGGGTTCGATTCCCTTCACCCGCTCTCTTTTTAACCTGTTTGCAATCAGTGCTTTACGAATTAAAAAAAAGGAGTGTAACTCAAAATGTACCTTTCGTTTTGATTTGGAGTCACTTCACCACACTCGCTGTTTGAGTTTATCCAGAGTTTCTTTCGGATTAAATCGCTGAAGGTATTTGGAAGTGGTTGCGATGGTGCTGTGGCCCAAGCTGGTTTGGATGTGATTCAGGCCTATGCCGTCGTTCAAGAGGTCATGGGCGAACGTGTGGCGCATGGCATGGGGGTTAATGCGTTTCTCGATCCCTGCCTTCTTCCCAAGCCTTTTGAGCATATTCCGAACGTAGACGGCCTGCAGGGGCTTTGAGTGGTTCTGCTTGGAAATCCCACAGAAGATTGGCGCATTGCCTTTGCCGTTGATGCCGATCTGTCTGCGCTTCTCGATCCACTGGTCAAAATGCATCTGGGTCTGGGCATCGAGAGCCACCATCCGCATTTTGTCACCCTTGCCAATGACGCGCATAGTGCCTTCCTGAGGGTTGTAGTCGCTGGAACGAATCCTCAAGGCCTCGCTGATTCGGAGGCCACAGCGGTACAGGACAATGATCAGGACCTTGTTCCTAAAACCACTTATGCCGCCATTGCACTTGCCCAAAAGTGCCATCACTTCGTCTTTGGAATAGATCTCGGTGTGGAACTTCCGGCCTTTGGTGGATTTTCGGGGTTTTTGAGGGCTGTTTCGCATAATAGTATCATTTTTAGATAGAAGTAATACTATTATTGGCACTTTTTGGCCCCAGTCAACCCGTTTTTAGAAAAGCGATACTATTTAGGGTTTTTGGGCGAGGTTGGTCAGAGAGCCGGATTCGGGGTGGGGACCGGGTTAAGCAACAGTTTTTCTGTAAAAGTTAAATTGGGTGATGTGATTGGTTGAGAGTGGTGCTGGTTATTTGAGGAGTGTGGGGTTGAGGTAAGCTTTGGAGGTTTCCCAAGCCTCGGAGATTTCCATGAGGATGGCTGAGACCAGG
>CAMBSX010000157.1 GCA_945870655.1 Chthoniobacter flavus
ATATCCACTCGGCAACCGCGTGGGGACGCGTCATGCCACCAACTGGTGCCCACCCTTCTTTCCAAGCCCGCAGCAAGGCGGACGTGTCGTAATATTTCACGGGTCGAGATGCACAACCTCGTCTTCACGAGCCTCGGCAATAGCGGCAATGATGGACTGATCAGCGAGCATGCCGCTGGCACGTGCGTCTGCGGGACTCACGGTAACTGTGGGCATAAAGGGCACGATGCGAGCCACCGGCTTGCCGAAGTCCGTGAGAATAACTTCTTCTCCCCCATGAATAACCGGGCGGACGATGCGGCGAGTTTCCCGGTGCAATTCAGATAGTGTCGCTTGCATATACGTAGAATACGCAAAGTGTGCATTTTGTCAATGTAGGGCTCAAGCGAGTGGGGTGGTTAGATACAAATGAAGAATGAAGGAACGGTGGATTCACAGCCAGTAGGGAACGCGCTTGAGGCGGTTGCCGTAGAACCAGAGGGCAATCGACCAACCGATGACCGCCATGCCGGCGGCGATGATCCAGTTCAAGGTCGACGGCATATCGCCAAGCAGCGGCGCGCGCACAATGGTCATAAGGCTGTAGAAGGGATTCCCGTAGAGCAGCGTGGTGCCGACGCGATTGGCCATGATTTCGGCATTCCAAATGACGGGGGTGAGGTAAAAGAGCACTTGAACCGCATTGGTCACGATCTGGGTGATGTCGCGGAAGCGGGCACAAACCACGGACACAATCATCATGATCCAGAGCAGATTGGCCACGAGCAGCAGGAACCCAGGTATGGCGAGCAGGGCGACAGGCGAAATCGGGCGCCAGAAGACAAGGAACACCAGCGGGATGATGAGAAGGTTATGACCGAGGATGATGAGGTTTTTCCACATCACGCGGGCCAGATGCACCCACAGCGGCATCTTCACCTGGAGGACGATGCCGCTGGCATCGGATAGCGCGGTGCAACCTTCGTTGATCGATGAGGAAATGAAGTTCCACACAATCAACCCGACTGCCAGAAAGGGCAGAAACTCGCGCATGGGTTGGCCGAAGATGGTGCCAAAGACCAATCCGAGCGCACCGATCATGACGGCAATGTTGATCGTGAGCCAAAAAGCTCCGACGCGCGATCGGCGGTAGCGCGTGGCGACATCCTGCCAACCAAGCGTCCCGATAAGGTGATATTTGCGCAGGGCGTCACCGATATCGCGAACGGCGGACGACCAGTCGCTTTGTTTTGTGGCGGGTGACGGATTGATGGTGGCGGTTAAAGACATGAGGAAAAGAGGCGAAGGACTAAAGGAGAGCCGAGGGGATGGCCGCGAGAAGGCGCAAAAGGTATTTCGTGGTTGCCTAAGGGCTATTTGGTCGCTGCAGCGACCTATTTTCGCTGCGCTACGGTATCAGTTGGTCGACATGTCGACTTTTCTCGCCAAGCCTCGGTTACGGCTTCGCCTCCGGTATCAGTTGATCGCTAGGGCGACCTATCTTCGCTGCGCTACGTTGTCAGTTGGTCGCCATGGCGACCTATCTACGGCCTTCGGCCTCCGGTTGCGCTGACACGCAGCGCGGGCCGAAAACGAGGAGGAGGCGGCAAATGGAGAGCCAGCGGCTCTAGATACTGCCAAAGACAGGAGGAATTTCACGCGCGGCCGTGCGCAGGCTGTGGCCTTGTGCGCGCAAAGTCTCATCCAATGAGGCATCGTCAGTATCCGGGGACAGCACTTTCTCGACCAAATCCCGGTGCGCAGCGAACCGCGCATGGTGCGGATGCGAAGGCGAAGTCCAGTGGCGCAGAAGACGGGCACGGATAGATGGCTTGGCCCAAAGCAATCGGCCGTATTCGAGCCGGGCCAGGTCTTGGTAACTGGCATATTTGCCCAGTTGATTCACTGGAGTTTCTTGGCCCATTCGGCGTGCAGTTTATCACGTGGTTCCCCGCGCTTCAACTTGGGCACCAGTAGATCGTTTATTGAGGGAACTATCACCTCTAGCAGTCCATATTGTTTACGGGAAGCACGCTGTATCCAGTCCGTCGGCATTTCGCCCAGCACGGCCGAGGGCATAAGGTTGACATGCCAGCCGTGTCGCTTCTCGAACTCGCTGCCGATCATAGCCTCATAGCCCAAGAGCGCTACAGCATCACTCTGCGTGACCGGATCGACATCCATGCTGTTTTCCGGAAGCGGCAGATCAAGCCCTCGCTGCGCTGCATGCCAGAGGAGCCCGCCTGATCCGATCAAGATGAGCGAGCCAGGTTCCCCGAGAACGGACCCCCACTCTTCGAGCCACGCTTCGACTTGGATCGGATGCCTGAGTTCGCGCTTGGGCATGGTGGCAGTTAGCGGCTCAAGGCTGCGACTAATTCAAACAAGCTACCGCCCTTGGTCGCGGCGGGGAGTCCGCTGGACCGGGCAGGTTTTCAAAATGTGGGGTTCCGACACTTTCCTTTGCGCTGCACCTTGTCGGACGGCGGAGCGGGTTCTTGGTCTACAGTTTCAGAAATTTCACCAGCCAAGGCACGACTTTCTGCCCTTTGCCCAGCCAGTATTTGAGGCGGTCGAGACGTTCGGCGGGGATTTGGCGGCCGGATTCAGGTAGAGATTGCATCATTTTCTCCATGCGCTGGATGCGTTCTTGCGCGGTGCGCATGCGAGGGAGAAGTTCTTCCTCGATGTAGGACGTGGCGAAGCGGCTCAGTTCGCCGCTGGCCACATAGTGGTCCTTGCGCACGCCGGGGAGATAAACCGTGCGAACCGCACCAAACTCACGGAGGAGCTTCAATCCCTGGCTGGCCGCGCCCAGACTCATGCCGGTGCGCGCCATGATCTCGTCCATGGCCAGCGGCCCGACGGAAACAAAAAGGAGCCCGTAGATTTCACCAACCGATTTGGGCCAGCCAAGCAGGCGGAGAAAATTGATGAACATCTCGATCGACTCGACTTCGAGATCCGAGAGACTGGATGGCTTGGGCCGCGAGGCTTCAGCGAGAGCAGGCATGGCGATGGCAATGCTTAAGCAGCTCCTTCGAATCTTTCAATAAAAAATGAAGGATTGGTGAGAATCTTTGCTCGGTCATCGGGCGAACGGATGGTCGAGCAGGGGTCAAAATTTGACCGTCTCAATGGTCTCGTCGAAAAACTTGCAGCCGTCTTCTTGGTAAATCGCCCTGGCCACCCCGAGGTGTTTTTGCGCGGCGGCTTCGTCCCCCGATTTGCGGGCGATCATGGCCTGTGCATAGTACCACGCGGGGGTGTTTCCGGCGGGGGTCAGGCCGTCGGCGATTTTCCCGGCCTCGTCATCGCGACCCAGCGCTTGGAGACAAAGAAGGGTCCGAAAATTGGCCAGAGCATTGCTGGGGTCTTGGCGGGGGATCTTCTGGAAAATCTGCAGGGCTCCTTCATAGTCGCCGGCAACAAACTTGACATGACCGAGGTTGAAGGCGGCGGGGGAGTAGTCCGGGTCCGTGGTCAGGATCGCCGTGAAGAGATCGCGGGCCTCGTCGTAACGT
>CAMBSX010000158.1 GCA_945870655.1 Chthoniobacter flavus
CTCCCACCCGCGGGCTCGGGTGGCAGTCCACAGTGGGCTCTGGCCATTGCTGCCTACTCCGACGACCCGAAAAAACAGAGAAGTATTTTTGTTTGCCCCGACTGTGACGTCCCAGTGCAAGGAGCCAGCGGCAACGAGGTAGCGGTCACTTACGGGATGCATGGCGGACTCATGCCGAAAGGGGGGCAGTCGGTGCGCTTGCACTCGATATCGCGTCCCCAGGACATCATTCTTGCCGCCGACATGTGCCAAAATCCCGGCAACAAAGGTTGGTCGCCCTACTCGATCGAAAATCCGGCCGGGTTCAAGGGCGGCGGACGGGCCGGCAATGATGGAGCCGACCTGGAAGCCCCGATCAGCGCCACGGTGGATGCCGACACGGGGAACAATGCCTGGATTCGCTACCGCCACAAAGGCCGGGCCAATGTCGTGATGTGCGACGGGCATGTGCAGGCCATGGCCAAGGGCAAGATTCTCAACAAAAATGTGATGAGCACACGATGAACTCATCCCTCGCCTGTCCATCCGCCGGGTCGCACCGCTCGTTCGACGCCGTACAAAAGGCGGTAGCTCCGGTCCGTCCGGATCGTTTGCCTGACCCGGAGGAACTTCCGCGCCGCATCCTCCATATCGCCGCCTTGCGCGGTTTGGGCTATTCCTTGCGGACCATTAGCCAGAGCTACGGGGTCAGCCCCCAGGCCATTTCCGTCATGCTAACCCGGCACAAAGGGGCGCTGCGGAGCGCGAAGAGTCAGGGAGGGATGCAAAGCCTCTCGCCCCGAGCGGTCAATGTTCTCGGGCGCCTCCGCATCAAAAACCGCACGGAGGCCCGAAAGGTGACGGATTGGGAGGAGCGGTTGCATGGTCTGCGCAATTGCGGCCGGAAAACCGCGGCAGAAATCCGCGCCTGGGCTTCGGGTGCGTCTTCCCGCTGAGTTCATTGGCCGAGGTCACCGCGTTCCTCGGCCGCTCGGATCAAATCAGCTTCTCCGGTCAAAAAGTCCGTAGGGGCGCCTTCTCCCTTCGCGGTGTTGACTCAATCTTTCTCGGTAGCCAGCGGCAGCGATGTCCGGGCGGCTTTTTTCGGCTGCCGGTCGAGGTCGAAAAGTCCCCAATGTTTTTCCGCTCCGCTCGCATTGGCCGCGTCCCCTTTCCAGTCCTCGTCGAAAGCCTCGAACCAGAAAATGGTCACATTGTTCGCCTTGGCCCAGGAGTGGAGATCATTGAAGTAAACTTCCTGGTTATCCTCGCTGGCCTGCTCCGGAAATTCGGACGCCGTGGTGGCCCAACCCGCTTCGACCACGGCGAGCGGGACACCGGGCAAAGCCTGCTGGACGGCGGTGAGATTCTCGCGGGTGAAATCCATTGCTTCGGCCAGAGTTTTGTTTTCCCAGACCGGGTAAGTGTGCACCCCGGCGAAATCGACCGCCCCGGCCAATTCCTTCGCGTCGCGCACCCACGCGGCGTAGTTCTCGGCGGTGGTGACCGGTTGGTCCAACGCCTCGCGGGCCCTTTGCAACAGATCAACCAGACGGTCGACCGGCACGCGATGGTCGTTCCAATCGACCAGTGTCTCGTTCCCGATGTTCACCGCGGCGACCACATCCGGATAGGAACGGGCCAACTCGATGGCGCGGCCGACCTCCTCGTCATTGGCCGCGCGGTTGGCCGTCAGCTTGTCCGCCGGCACCTCTTCCGTGACCCACGCGCACGACCCGTGGGTGCTTGTTTCGGCGTCCAGCCATGCCCCGAGCATCACTTTGATCGGCAACTTTTCCGCCCGGACGAGTTCGAGGACCGTACGCGAGTTTTCCCGGCTGTCATAAAGCCGGAGGAAGCGGAAGCCCGCCGCTTCGAGCAGGCGCAGATCCTCCAGAATTTCCTCCCGCGAAGGATTTTTCGCCCCCTCCCCGCGGTCCGGGTGCTGCCCCCGGCGGAAGCCGGAGTAGCACACGGCCATCACCTGCCCGTCGATCAGTGCCTCCGGCCGCTGCGGCAGGAAATCCGCGGAGGCGGCCGCGCCCGCGGTCAAAATGAGGAGTGCAGGGACGAGGAGCATGTCAGGCGGCAGGTGCGGCGCGGCCACGGCGCGCTTCCAGTTCGGCCCGGACCTCGCGGGCCGCGGCCTCGGTGAGCGGATAAAAGACAACCAGGGCGATGGCCAGCAGGGAGGCCAAGGCAGGGACACCCACGTCAAGGAGACGCATGAGGAAGAGAGTTTCCCCGGATTGTCCGCCACCCAAGGCCACGTCAAAGCCGGTGAAATTGAGCGCATAGCCGGACAAAGCCAGGGCCAGGGCCATGCCCAGCTTGACCACCCACCAGAAGACCGCACCGAACATGCCCTCGCGCCGCTGACCAGTGTGCAATTCGTCCAAATCGCAAACGTCCGCCACCATCGAACCCATCAAGGTGAAGAGCGCGCCCAGACCGAAAGAGATGAAGGGCGTGGGCAGCAGGATGAGGAAGGGATTGGTCTGGCTGTAGCAGAACCACTTCAAGAGATAGCCGAACACAGAAAGCCCCGTGCAAAGGAAAAAGGTCCGCTTCTTTCCGATATGCGTGCCGAGCCACGTGGACAAAACAATCACCCCGAAGGTGCAGACCGCAGAAAATGTGCCATTCCACCCCATGAGCTGCGCCCCGAGATCTTTGTCCCCGCTGTAGACATAATAAATGATGACGTAGGAGGTGAACGCGGAGACCAGCATGAAACCGTTGAAAACGAGGAAGGTGGCCCCGCACAAGAGGAGGAACGGACGGAACCGCATCGTGGTGGCGAAGCCGCGGAAGAAGTCGGCAATCGTTCGCCCGAGCCCGCCCGGGGGTGAACCGGCGAGCGTGGTCGTCTCCTCCTTCTCCGCGATGGCCTGCATGCGCTCACGGCAGAAGATGGCCGGCACGATGCCGGCCAGCGCGACAAAGATCCCGACATAGACGGCCAACCAGCGGGCGCCGGTCGCGGAATCCGGGAAAAAGCGGTCGTTCTCCATGAAAGCGTAAAACCACGGCGCCACCACCCAGGCAAACTGCCCGATGAAGTTCGACACGCCCATCAAGCGCGTGCGCTCGTTGTAGTCGGGGGTCATTTCGTAGCCGAGCGCGATGAGAGGCGTGGCGAAGACCGTGTAGCCGAGGTAGAAAAGGTTGGCTCCGATGAGGAAAAACCAGAAATAGAAGTCTTCGCTGTGGCCGGCTGGCATTTGCCAGAGCCCGGCGAAGATGGCCCCCGAAACCAGGGCGCCGACGAAAATGAAAGGACGCCGCCGTCCCCACCGGAGGCGCGAGTGATCCGAGACGTAACCCATGACCGGATCGGTCAAGGCATCGAGCAGGCGCGGCAAGGCCATCAAGGTGCCAACCACCGCCGGGTTCATGCCCAACCCCAGATTCAGCACGATGGACATCGTGCCCATGGCCGCAGCCATGAGGTTGTTGACCAAGGCGCCTATGCCATAGGCGAGTTTCTCGGTGTTGGGAATCCTGTC
>CAMBSX010000159.1 GCA_945870655.1 Chthoniobacter flavus
TAAAATGCCGCTTTGCCCGCGCGCCGGAGGTCGGAGACGACTTTATCCGGGTCAAGCCGCTGGTCGGGCGGCAACTGATCCATGCGGGCCACTTGGGCCAGCACCACCCCGTCGGCCCCGGAGAAGGCTTTGGGCAGCACATCCTGAAAGACCGCCCGCCGCGTCGTGTTGGAACGCGGTTCGAAAACGGCCCACAATTTGCCGCTGGGAAATTTGACCCGCAGACCTTCGATGGTCTGGGCGATGGCCGTGGGATGATGGCCGAAGTCGTCGACCACCGTGACCCCACCGGCCTCCCCGCGAACCTCCTGACGGCGACGAATACCGGTGAAGGTCTGGAGGGCTTTGCCAATTTCCTCCAGCGGGACTTGGTAAAAATGCGCAGCGGACACCGCCATGGCCGCGTTGCGCACGTTGAACTCGCCGATCATGGGAAGTTCGAAGCGCTGGCCGAACAGGGTGAACGCGGATGAATCGCGGCCGTAGTGCACATCGCGGATCTGGTTGCCGGCATCGGGGGAAAATCCCACCTCGACCAACGGGGCCGGACACTTCTCGGCCAGCGCCCGGCAATTGGGGTCGTCGGCATTGAGCAAAACCATGCCCTCGGAGGGAACGATCGCGACGAGACGGCGGAAGCTGGTCATGACGTCTTCCAGATCACGGAAAATATCGGCGTGGTCGAACTCGATATTGTTCACGATGAGCAACTCGGGAAGGTAGTGCACGAACTTCGAGCGCTTGTCGAAAAATGCCGTGTCATACTCATCACCCTCGAGGATGAAATACTTCGACTCCCCGAGTCGGCAGCCCTGGCCGAGGTTGTTCGGGATGCCTCCGATCAGCCAGGAAGGAGCGAGACCGGCCGATTGGAAAATCCAGGCGAGCATCGACGTGGTCGTGGTCTTGCCATGCGTCCCCGCCACGACAAGATTGTGCCGTCCGCGCAGGAAAAAAACCTTCAGCGCCTCCGGCAACGAGTAGTAAAGAAGTTTCCGGTTGAGGACGGCCTCCACTTCGGGATTGCCGCGGCTCATCGCGTTGCCAATGACCACGAAATCGGCGTCGGAAGGAATGTTGTCCGGAGAGAACCCCTCGCGGATGGCGATACCCTTGCTCTGGAGGAAGGTGGACATCGGAGGATAGACGTTGTCATCCGAGCCCGTCACTTCGACCCCGCGGTCGCGCAGGGCGGCGGCGAGCGAACCCATGGCCGTGCCGCAGACCCCGGTAAAGTGGACCTTGCGTAACGGGTTGTCTTGCCCCGCACTCATCAATAGACGTCCTTCCGGTAGCGCTTGGCTTTTTTCAATTCCCCGACAAAGGCAGCGGCTTCTTCGTCGGTCTTCCCGCCCTCCACTTTGACGATGCGATGGAGCGCGTCATCGACGTCCTTGGCCATGCGCGCAGCGTCTCCGCAGACGTAAAAATAGGCGCCTTGCGCGAGCCAGCGCCAGATTTCCGCCCCGTTCTCCAACATGCGGTGCTGCACGTAGACCTTCTCCGCCTGGTCGCGCGAGAAGGCGGTATCGAGGCGGTGCAAAACACCACGCTCGAGCCAGGCCTTAATTTCCTCCTCGTAAAGAAAATCGGTCGCACGGTTCCGGTCCCCGAAAAAAAGCCAAGCCGGACCGGTTGCCCCGGTCGCCTCCCGCTCCTGCAAAAACGCCCGGAAAGGCGCGATGCCGGTGCCCGGACCCACCATGATGACCGGAACGGCTGGATCTTCCGGCGGACGGAAATGTTTCGCCGAGTGGATGAAGACAGGCATCGGCCGGGATTCGACCCGGTCGGCCAGATAGGTCGAGCACACCCCCTGCCGCTGGCGCCCGTGCAATTCGTAGCGCACCACGGCTACGGTGAGATGCACCGCTTCGGGGTGGGCCTTGGGCGAGGAAGCGATCGAGTAAAGACGCGGCTGGAGTTTGCGCAGCACCTTGACCAATTCGTCGGGAGTGAATCTGGCCTGCGGATAACTTTCGAGAATATCGACCACTTCCCGTCCATCAACCCAGTCGTCCATCACCGATTTTGCCTCCGGATCGGTCAGTTCGGCCAACTCGGCAGCCGACGGGCACTTCTCGAGAATGGCGGCGAGCAACTGCCGCGACGGCTCGCGCAGCGTGACTTGGTGGGTCAACACCTCGCGCAAGTTGGTGCCCGCACTTTCGACCGGTTCTTCACCCGTCAATCCCGCAGCGGAGAGCACGGCATTAACTCCGGCCGCGTCATTGGCCGGAAAAATACCCAAGGAATCACCAACCTCGTAAGCCAGACCAGAACCGGAGAGCGAGACCTCAAAGTGCAGGGTTTCTTTGCCCGAACTGGACCCGGTCAAGGAGCGCCGAACCGCGAGTTGGGCCGGAAACGGGTTCTTGCGCGAGTAGACAGAGGAGGCGGCAGACATGAACGTTCAAATATGGGCTTAGGCGTCCTGTTTTGCACGCCTCAAACCGCCTGCCCGAGCAAGCGCGCCACGGCCGACTCCTCGGTGATGACGCCGACAAACCGTCCGGTTTCCACGTCCCTCACCTCGGCCACCGGGGTCTGGGCGCGGCGGAGCTTGGTCAGGGCTTTCCACGCAGGCAGGTCGGAATCAAAAGAAATCAGCGGCCGGGCGAAAGATTGGGCCCTCGCCGCCATGGCGTCCGACAAGACCGCGGATCCGCACGACATGGCACCAAGCGGCAGACCGTCGGGGCCAATGACCAAGGCATGCAGTGCGTCGGCCACCTGACGATCCGCGAGCAATCTCCCGAGGGGGGTATCGGCCGGCGCACTCGGAAAACTTTCGACCGGCAAGGCAAGCGATCCGGCCGTCATGCGGCGAAAATCGAGCACACTGCGCAGCATGGAAATCTCCAGCGATGAAACGCCTTCAGTCTTCCCGGCTAGAGTCATCAATTCTTCGCCAGCCGGAGGCCGCGGCAAAGGGTCGGGCTGGACCCGCCGGAACAAGCGGGCCGCGGGTCGGGCCAACGGCGCCCAGAACGATCCAGCCAGGGTGACCAACCACCACAAACGGCTGAGCACGACAAAAGGTAGGCGGCGAAAAACCTGCCGCGCAAGCACGCCAACGAGGAGCGCGTAAAGGGGAATAAAAATCAACGGGAGAAACCCCCGCCATCCGCCCAAGGCAGCAGAGACCGCCAAGAGGCCCAAGGCCCCGGCCCCCGCCGCATGGCTCGTCCAGACCAGCACAAGATCCGCCTGCGGCCGCACTGCTTCCCACGCAAGCATCGCCTTGGCCCGGCGATCCCCCTTGTCCGCACGGTGCCGCAAACGCACCCGGTCCAAGGCATGCCAGGCCGCCTCGAGCCCGGAAAAGACGAACGACACGACAAGCAAGGCTGCGGCGACCAAGAGTGTCATGAACTTTCCCCCTGCTCTGCCGGCCACACCCGCTGCAAAGAAACCTCCCGGACCCGGCGCAGCGCCATGGAACGGACCGTGACCTTCCACGGTCCGAGCCGCACCGAAGCCCCCTG
>CAMBSX010000160.1 GCA_945870655.1 Chthoniobacter flavus
CTCGAACCGGCCGAACTCATCTGTCAGATCGGTATTTTCAAAGAAATGGGGCTCGGCGGGTATTTCATGCACTCGGGCCGGATTGCAGACGCCTTACCTCGGACGCGAATGGTTCGGGTGCATTAAGACCTGCACCGACGCCGGCGAAGCGCTCGGGTTGACCCTGCGGTTGGCGTCCGGTGTCGGGCGGCAAGCTCCAACTGTCAGTTACAGGCCGACTTCCTCGCTGAGGCAAGAACCCATGGAGACTACGTCGGGCCTCCAAAACAGTACGGAAGATGGAACACCTCGCGCAGTGGTGCGCTGACCGGGCTGTGGTCCGGATTTGACGGCATGATTTCGACGTTTTGCTTCCACCACTTTTGACAGATCTCGGTGGCCCCGATGGACGCCCATTGCTCTTCGCTTTCGATTTCGGCGTAGCCGAAGAGTTGGCGCGTCTCAGGGTGCAGGAAGATCGAGTAGTTCGAAACCCCGTGGTCTTTGAGCACCTTCTCCAATTCCGGCCAGATCGGATTGTGGCGCTTTTCGTATTCCTGCTCGGCGCCGGGGTTGACCGACATAACGAAGGCTTTGCGGATTTTCATGAATTGTTGGTGTATGCGAGCAAGCGATCCTGGTCAGTGCGACTGCCGCGAGCACCAATCCGACGGGGTTACGCCACCGGCCCGCTCGATCAGTTCATTGTCCCATGTGACAAGCGTCGTCCCGATCGAGGCCGCGGCGGCAGCGTAGATGGCGTCTGCTCCGCGGAGCAGGCCACGCGTCCCGCAAGTCAGCGCTTCGTCGATCAATATCCTATCCATGTCCACCCACCGCAGGACCGGAATCGCCTGCAGGCTCCGGGCCACGGCCAAGCCCTTGGCACCGTCCTGCTGTCTGCGAGCCATGGCACACGCTGTTTCCACGATGGCCAGCGAAGGAGCGAACATCTCGACGCGGCGCCGCTCGCACTCCCGTAGGAAGGCGACACTTTCGAGGTGGAACGCGTCCTTCGGCTCGAAAAAGGCAGTCCAGACGCTGGCATCGATCGTGATCATCGGGCGGAACGCTCCAGACGGTCCCGGTCCTTTTGGAGGATTTCCCGCGCGGTGGGACCGGGCCGGTCAGCCGGCACGGCATGCTCAAGGAGTTGATCCACCCAGCTATCCGGTCGCTCAGTCCGGTTAGGCGTGGCGGTATCGGTCTCGTGGACCCAGTTGCGGAACAACTCAATGGTCACATCACGCACCGCCCGCCCCTTGAGAGCCGTCTTGGCCTTCACACGACGGTAAAGATCATCCGGAATATCAATGGTTGCTTTCATGTTATACAGTTTACCATTTTGCAAGTTCCTGTCAATCGACCCGAGATTCTAACATCGCCCATGCGTTGCCAGCATCTTTGGCACGCCTCCGTCAAGGCAATGGACGCCCACTGTTCCTCGCTTTCGATTTCGGCGTAGCCGAAAAAGCTGGTGCGTCACGGTGCGCAGGAAGATCGAGTGGTTCGAGACACAGTGGTCTTTCAGCACCTTCTCCAACTCCGGCCAGATCGGATTGTGGCGCTTTTCGAATTCCTGCTCGGCGCCGGGGTTGACCGACATAACGAAAGCTTTGCGGATTTTCACGATTGCGCTTAGGAGGCTAAGAGATCCGGAACCTCAAGTCCGGCTCGACGCGCCGCGAGGCTTTGCTTGGTGTCGAAGGTCAGGAACTGACGCGCGCCCAAGACGAGTGCGCAGGCCACGTGCAGGATATCGAACGTCCGGCCGCCGTGGTGCACCGTGTCGCGGCTCAATCGCTCGAAAGTTTCCGTCAACTCCAACCGATCGATTTCCGGGTGGTAATAAAGTCCGCGGCGCCGGCGCTCTTTGAACAAGTCGATCTGCCGTTCGGCATCGGCCGGCGAGAGGTCCTTCAAAAAAACCTTCAAGCGCAGCGCATTCACGAACTCCATCTGCTGGATTTCCCACACGGGCAATGGATGCCGCTGACCCGCAACCACGGTCTGCGTTTCCGCGGAACCCCGCTCTTTGAGATACAGCTTAAGCAGGGCGCTGGTGTCGAGATAGAGCACCGGTTACCACCTGCCCTCGCGGTCGGCCCGCACGGTCTCCTCGGCAGAAGGCCCGCGGTCCGCTGTTATCGCCGTGGCGAGATGATCATCCCACACCAGCACCTCGCGCGGTGCGGCGGGCACGATCCGCGCGGCGGGTTTGCCACGGTTGAGAACCAAAAAAGACGCCCCCTCCCGCACTTGGCCCTCGATCTCCGACCAATGGGCCTTCATTTCACGATTAGAAACGCTTTTCATATGCGGGGCGGTTAATGTTTCACATTTTGTAAAATATAAGCTTGGCAATCTGTCAACTACGGACCGTCCATTTGACGTCGAACCGGTGATGCCCGGGCAAAGGCTGCTTCGTCCGCTGTCCGGGCAGGCGCAGTTCGGCATTGGTGCGCGGGGGCACTTCGACTTCGCCGCGCAGGGTTTTGCCGCGGAGTTGCCAGCGGCACGCGGCGCGGCCTAGCGGGGTGTCGAGTTCGCATTGCGCGGAGGTGAGGCCGCCACCGGGCTCGGGGGCGAAGAGGATTTTTTTGAAACCTGGCGCCGACGGACGGATCCCGCCGATGACCGCATACATCCACTCGCCCACCGCACCGTAAGCGTAGTGGTTGAAGGAATTCATGCCGACGTCGCCGAAGCCGTGTTCTTTGGTGTAGCTGTTCCAGCGCTCCCACATGGTCGTCGCGCCGTTGCGCACGGTGTACAGCCAGGACGGATAATCCTCCTGCAGGAGAATTTTGTAAGCCAAGTCGGTGCGGCCGAAGCGGGTGAGCACGGGCAAAAGGAGCGGCGTGCCGACGAAGCCGGTGGTCAAATGGCATCCCCTCGCCTCAATGAGATCGACAAGATGGGCGAAGGCTTTCGGCCGGAGCTTGGCCGGCAGCAGATCGAAAGCCAGCGCCAGCAGATAAGCCGTCTGGCAGTGACCGACCACGCGGCCGTCGGGTGTGACATAGGCGTTGCGGAAGGCTTCGACAATGCGCCCGTGGAGTTTTCGGAACTTCTGCGCATCGGCTTTCCGGCCGAGCACTCCGGCGATCTTGGCCATGAGGTCCGTGGTGTGGGCGAAGTAGGCCGTGCCGACGAGGTCGCAGGGCACCGGGGCATTCTGCGCGGTGACGGCATCGATGGCCAACCAGTCGCCGTAGGCCGTGCGCGGGCGGATCAAGTCCTTGGAAGTGCGCCGCTGATATCCGATCCAGCGCTTCATCGCATCGTAATTCTCCGCGAGGATTTTCTTGTCGCCGTAGTGCCGGTAAATCTCCCACGGACAAATCACACCGGCGTCGGACCATGCCGCATTACCGAACTGCTGCGGGCCGTATTTTCC
>CAMBSX010000161.1 GCA_945870655.1 Chthoniobacter flavus
ACACCAGTTCCCCGATTTGACCTTGTGACCCCGCGCCGCGTCTCTTAATTTCCATTTCCCATGTCCGTTCTCATTGTTGGTTCCATCGCGCTCGACGACGTCAAAACTCCCGTCGAGGAACGTTTCGATCTGCTCGGCGGCTCCGCATCCTACGCCTCCGTTGCCGCCGGTTACTTTTCCCCGGTCAATCTCGTAGCCATCGTCGGCGAGGATTTCCCGGCCGGCCACTGGAACTTCCTCCAGAAGCGCGGGATCAACCTCGAAGGAGTGCAACGTGCCCCGGGGAAAACCTTCCGCTGGTCCGGCGAATACATGTGGGACATGAATACCCGCGAAACCCGCTCGGTCGCCCTCAATGTCTTCGAGACCTTCGCCCCGAAGCTTCCGGACCATTTCAAATCGAGTGACTTCGTCCTCCTCGCCAACATCGCGCCCGACTTGCAACTGCAAGTGCTCGACCAGATGGATAAACCCAAATTCGTCATCGCCGACACGATGGACCTCTGGATCAACATCGCCCAACCCGCCTTGCTCGACCTCCTCAAGCGGGTCGACATGCTCATCCTCAATGACAGCGAAGCACGCGAACTGACCAAGGAAACCAGCCTGATCAAAGCCGGCAAAAAAATCCAATCCCTCGGCCCCCGCATTGTCGCGGTGAAAAAAGGCGAACACGGCTGTCTTCTCTTTGGTCAAAACGACGACTTCTTCAGCTGCCCGGCTTACCCGCTGGAGGATATCCACGATCCCACCGGCGCGGGCGACACCTTCGCGGGCGGCCTCACCGGCTACCTGGCCAGTCGCGGGAATCAAGATGTCGGCTTCAAGGCGCTCAAGACCGCCGTGGTCGTCGGCAGTGTGCTGGCCAGCTACAATGTCGAGGCCTTCAGCCTTGAACGCATGCGCTCGGTCGAACAAAAGGACATCCTCTCCCGCTTCACCGAATTTCAAGATCTTGCCCACTTCGACGCCGATTTGCCGTAGGCGCATCTGGACCGAAGCTGACCAAGGACCGTTCCGGACTTCGTTGCCTTCGTTACCGTCTGTTCAAAAATTCCCTACCCGGCCAACTGCGCCGACGGGAACCAAATGTAGAGCATCAGGTAAACGATCACTCCGGTCACCGAGACATAAAGCCACAATGGCAAAGTGATCCGCGCCCACCTTTTGTGACGGTCATACCTCGCGCGCAGCGCGGGAATCACCGTCATCAAGACCAAAGGCACGATGGCCGCAGCGAGAATGACGTGGGTGATGAGGATGAAAAAATAGAGCGGACGGACAAACGGGTGCTCGTAGGTGAAGCGCACCGACCCGACGTGGTAATGATAGACGAGATAGCTGGCAAGGAAGACCGCGGAGACCGTCAGCGCGGAGACCATGCAGATGATGTGCCTGCGTTTGTGCTCGTGCTTGATGAACCACCAACCCGCGAGGAGAAGGAGGGTGCAGATGGAGTTGAGCGTGGCGTTGACCGCCGGAAGATCCGTGACGCTCATCGCGCGGAACCATGTCCGGCATCAACCGCCCTGATTGTCTTCATAACAAACCATCCCAATCCGCTGCACAGGGCGAAAAGAAAGACCAACATGGCCAGCACACCCCACGAGAAGGCCACACCGGCCATAACCGTCGTGGCTTCGGAATCCTTGGTCATCACGCGGCATCCAGCGCAAGCCCACGCGGGGGCGTTGAGCAGGAGAGTGACGATAAGGGTGGCGAGGACTCTCACGTGGGAAAATTAGCCTTCGCTGCCCGCCAATTCAAGCCCTGCGCAAAGCGTTGGCTGTTGGAAGGCGAACGTCCCCGCGAGCCGGCCCCGTATCCAGCAGCGGCCGGGGACGGCCGCCCTCCAGTTCAGTTTGCCCCCTGCTCCCGGAGCAAATTTCCCGTATCCATTAGGACCTTCGGGATCAGTTCGGGGTCCTCCAACATCCGGGCACTGCGTACCATGCCGTTGCCGTCCACGATAAGGAACATCGTCCCGTGGACCGGTTCGCCGTTTTCCTCGGCCAGGTGCTGCATGAAACCCTCCGTGACCAGCTTTTCGATCACCGCCTTGTCACCCGTGAGGAACTTCCAGCGCTCCGGGTCGGCAAAGTTGGCTTCGGCGTAGGCCTTGAGCACCCCGGGCGTGTCGTATTCGGGATCAACCGTCACCGAGACGAGCTTCACCTCGGGTGTTTTGACCAGCGCTTTCTGCATTTCGAGCATGCGCGCGGTCATGAGCGGACACGGACCCGCACACCGGGTGAAAATGAAGTCAGCAATCCAAATTTTACCGCGCAAATCAGCCGTGGTGACTTCCTCGCCGTTTTGGTCGGTCAAGGCAAATTCCGGAACGGCACGGATGACCGGCAACTGTTCGACATCGCGCCGCACCGAGGCCTGCCACATCGAATAGCCCATGGTCACAGCGAGAACAACCCCAAGAAAAGCCCCGGCCCAGCCCAGCTTGTGCATCCGGCCGCGGATGATGTCTTCCTGGTGGTGGTCGTTCATGAAAATCCGGCGATGGACACGCCGACACCTCAAATCAAATACAACACGGAGTAGAGAAACAGCCAAACCACGTCGACAAAGTGCCAGTACATCCCGGCAAGAATCAGGTAGGTGTGGCTCTGCGCGGTGTAAGCACCGCCGAGTTGGCGGATGAGGCCCCAGGCAATCATGAGCACGCCGATGAGCACGTGAAGACCATGGAACCCGGTCAATACGAAGAAGGAAGCGCCGTAAGCCCCGCCTTTGTTGAACCACAGGCCCTCATGGTGCATGTGATACCACTCGTAGGCCTGCACTCCGACGAAAAGGCTACCCAGGAGGACGGTGATAAACAGCCAGGCGATGCCGCTCTTTCCCTTCTTCACAGCGACTTCTGCCGCATGGAAAGTGAAGCTGCTGGCAATGAGGAAAACCGTGTTGATCCCGGTGAGCAGGATGGGGAGCTTCGGCAAATCGGGCGAAGGAGGCCAGGCCGGGGAACTCAAACGCAGCACAATGTAGCCGGCAATCAACCCCGCGAAGAGCATGGCTTCGGAGGCGAGGAAGATGGTCATGCCGAAGACCGCCGTGCGCTGCGAAGCATGATGGTCGGGTGAATGGTCGTGGGCAGTCAGGGCGGCGGAGCTCATGGGCGGTTATTTCAGGTGAAAAAGGTTTTCCAGACTATGACCAGCATTCCGAGAAAGAGGGCAAAGACCGCGATCCCGGCGAACAGACGGCGGTTGGCCTTTCGGATTTGCGCATCGGTCGGGTTCATTCATCGGGCCAGCACCATCAGGGCGAGAAGAAATGGCAGGTAGGCAATCGAGGCGAGAAAAAGCCAGCGGGCCGCGGGGACCGAACCA
>CAMBSX010000162.1 GCA_945870655.1 Chthoniobacter flavus
CGGGATAAAGTCGCCGATTGACGGCCCGCATGACTTCGGCCGCCGAAGTGCAACCGGGAGCGGCGGCGCGGAGCAGGCTGCGGCACATGCCGGTAATCAGGGCGGCGGGTATACCTTTGCCCGAGACGTCGGCGATGGCCAGGCCCCAACGGTGTTCGTCGATCCTCAGGTAATCGAAATAATCTCCGCTGACGTGCCGCGCGGGGATGTTCAGTCCGCTGACCTCGTAGCCGGCGATCTCGGGAGAGGCGGCCGGGAGGAGGATACTCTGGATTTCTCGGGCCGTTTCGAGGTCGCTGTCGAGACGCCGCTTTTCTCCGGCTTCGAGGTACACGGCTTCGCTGAAAAGCGCGAAGGCGGATTGTTCGGCGATCGCTTTGAACACGGCGAGGTCGTCGGGACCGAAGGTCGCGCTCATTGGTCCATTAACCACGGCCAGCACGCCCAGTGTTTTGTCGCGGTAAGAGAGGCAGCCGACAAGGGCCGAAGTCGCTCCCTGGCCGTTGGCGGCCAAGCCGGCCAACTCCGGATCGGAGAAATGGAAAATACGCGCCCCGCCTTCTTTCCACATGCGCGCCACGGCACCATCCCCCGGATGCACCGGGTAGAGGCGCAAGTAACTCTCGAGGGCGACGGGATTCGAGGTGGCCTGCAGGCGGATGTGGCCGGGAACATGGACGAGAGGGGCGCACGTGCGGCTGATATAGGTGGGCGAGAGAAAATCTCCCCCCCGGTCGACCAAATAGAGGGCACCGCCGTGCGCGTTGAGGATGCGCGCGGCACTTTCGACAATCAGGCGGTGCAAATCGTGGTGCCCCGCGCCGCTACCGAACGATTCTCCGAGGCCGCGGAGAAAATCAAAGACCTGCTTTTCCTCGGCCTGCAAGGCGCGCCATTCGTGCCCGAGCAAATGCAGGGCCCGGCGCTGCCGGACGAGCCGCCAACTGAGGAAGCCGGAGAGCGCGACAAAAATGATGAGCAGGCCGGTGACCATGGGTTCCCGCAGGGGGCGGAAAGGTTAGGGTCCGGCAGGCCGCGGCATCAAGGGCGGGGTTCTCATGGCTCCTTTTGCTGGAGGAATTCGAGCACGTCCTTGAAACGGATGGCATTGGCCGGATTGGCCGCGACGAGATTCTCGTGGGCTTGGATGATGGTTTCCCGGCGGGCCGTCTGCGGGGGATTGGCCTCGGCATCTTCCATGTGTCCGGGAGCGGGCGCCGGGGCGCTTTCCTCCACAGCAAAGATGCGATCGAGGCCGAGGTTTTGCATGACGGCACGGTTGCGGTCATTGGCGCGGACGACGGTGAGTTTTCCCCCGGGCGGCAGGCCAAGCGCGATGCCGGTCAAAGTGCCGAGAAATGTGGAGTCCATCAGTTCGCAAGCGGCCAGATCGACGACGAATTCGCGGTGGCCCCGCCGCATCATCTCGGCGGCGAATTCTTTGAGTCCGGCGCTGTTTTGGAAGGTGCCCCGGCCATCGATGCGGACCCATGCGGACGGACCGGCCACCCCGACTTGCACTGACGAAATGGAGCTCACGATTCGGGATTCAATCAGACGGTGACTCTGCGGCAAGTCAAACGCGGAACGCGGGAACTGCTACTTCCAGAGATACGACTGGGTGAAGCCGACAATGCGGTTGTTCTCGATAAGTAGGCAGCGCCAAGCGGTGACCGGACCGTTCCATAGGTGGTTGTCGCCGATCACGGTGAAGGAAGTTTTGACCGAGCCCTTGGCCTGTTCGTAGCCGATTGCCTGGGCGCGCACGGCATTGCCTGTCTTGGCCTGGCGGTATTCAAGGCGCACGGTGACATCGGTCGGGCGGTTGGCCCGCCAAAAAAAATCGAAATAAGTGCCTTGGCGCTGGCGGCGTTCGTCTGCGGAGAGAGCGCCGAAGTTCACGCGGGTCCGCTCGAAGTTGATCGACTGGTTCTGCGTCGTCTGGAAAAGCTCCGGTTGATTGAGGAAACGGTGGATTTTGCGGAAGGCAAAATCCCCGTCGAGGGCGAGGGGCAGAACAGGTGCATCGACCAAATCCACGGCTTTGGGTGGCGTTGTGCAGGAAGCCAGAAGCAGGGCCGCGACAAACAAGCCGGAACGCAAAGGCATAGCTTGATCAAAGGAGGTTTGGCCACCGATGTCAAACGGCGGCGGGCACGGGGGAATTGTCTTGCTTCGTTGCGTTGGTCGTCAAGATGCTTGGACTGGATGAAGAAATTCGCGTTCATCGGGTTTCGGAGGACTGGCTCGTGACGCATTACCGGCGGTCTCTCGAGGCGGCACGTGCCGCCTTCGACGCGCTTGTTCCCCTCGAGGAACCGCTGGTCCGCGCCGCCGATGCGGTCATTGCCGCCCTGGTCTCGGGTCAAAAGCTGATCCTTTGCGGCAACGGCGGCAGTTCCTCGGACGCGGCGCACATTGCCGCCGAGTTTGTCTGCCGCTTCGCCGGTGATCGCCGTCCGTATCCCGCGCTCGCCCTGGGCGTTGATGGCGGCCTGCTCACCGCCATCGGAAACGACTACGAATTTGGTGACGCTTTTTCGCGGCAGGTCCGCGCCTTTGGTCAACCCGGCGACGTGCTCATCGGCATTTCCAGCTCGGGCAAATCCCGTAACGTGCTGGCCGCGATCGAAGAAGCGCGGCGCCGGGGCATGGTGAGCATTGCTTTGCTCGGCCGGGATGGCGGGTTCACCAAAAGTGCGGCCGACATCGAGTTGATCGTGCCGGGGGAGAACACGGCGCGTATCCAGGAAGCGCAAAAATTCCTCCTCCATGTGCTCTGCGAACTGGCCGAGGAAAAACTTCCTCGGGAATGAGCGGACCTTGGGCCTCCGCGGCGGTTTTTGTTTTCGGCCTGATTTGCGGCTCGTTCCTCAATGCCGTGGTGCACCGCCTGCCGCGAGGCATCGCGCTGGGGCACCCCAAACGTTCCTTTTGTCCGCAGTGCGGGCGCTCGCTCCCCTGGTACGAGAATATCCCGGTGGCCAGTTGGTTGTGGCTCCGGGGGCGGTGTGCCGGTTGCGGCCGGTGCATCCCGGCGCGTTATCCACTGGTCGAAATGCTCACCGCGGGGCTGTTCCTGTGGCTGTGGTGGAGTTTTGCGCCCCTGGTCGCCGTCGCTTACATGATCCTGGTCGGTATCCTTGTCGCCGGAACCTTCATCGACCTCGAGCACATGATCCTGCCCGACAGCCTCACCTTGGGCGGGGCGGTGGCGGGTGTTGTCTTGAGCATGCTGGTCACCGGCTTGCAGCCGGGCGGGGACTGGGAGGCGCGTCTGCGCTCGAGCCT
>CAMBSX010000163.1 GCA_945870655.1 Chthoniobacter flavus
TTGCGCGTGACCAAAGCCATTTCCCGCTCGAGCGCGGTCGCCGCAATCCACAGATCATTCGACCCGATCAGCTTGCCCTTCAAACGCAGCGCACGCGCCAAGTCAGCATAGGTATCGGCCACTGCGCGGGTCACGGACAGCAGCTCGAACGATTCCACGACCGACAAAAAGGTCGCGTCGGTGCGATTGGGAAAACCCTCGGCGAATTCCCCGTAAGCGGTCATCGGCAAATAAGCCACCGCTGCGGCATGGTCCTCCAGAAAAGCGTGCGCTCCACCCGGCGAACGGCCGCGTTCCCGCTGGAAATCAATGAGGAACGTGGTGTCGAAGATCAGCGCTTCCATGGGTCGGCAGGAGGCAGGTCTTCGGCTTGCGCACGGTCCAGGGCGTCAAGCACTTGGGTGGGCACGCGACCCGTAGCGCAGGCCAGAAGATCCCCGCAACGCTTCTTGCCCTGGTCCCAATGGGCCCGCTTGATTACCGCGGAAAACGACTCCCGTCGATCCCCTTTGGCCCGAACCAGATGCAGATAAGCCTCCTCATCGACAGAAAGAGTCTTGGTAGCCATACACAGATCAATACACAGCTATATGGCCACCGTCAACCTCCCTCGTATTGCTGACGCAGACATATCCCTAGAGCGACAATCGAAAGACCGCCCAACTTGCGCCAGGCGGCCTCACTCAATATTACGCCGACCAATTCGCTTACTGTTCGGCTCTGATGCGCAAGAAGCCTTTGCTGCCGGGCATGTCGATGGGCGGCAGGAGATAAGTGCCGCGATCAGACCAAATAGCATCACGCAGATCCATTTTGCTCAGCACTTTGAACCGGACCGAGGCCTGGCTGCCGGATTTTTGGATCATCACGCCACCGAGGTTAAGATCCATGATGCTACGTTCAGTGAAGAACCCGAAGCGCCCAGACTGGACACCCGTAGCATGGCGCAGGAACGCCAATACCTGAGAGTGGTCCGTCAGCGGATTGAAGTTCCACGACACGGCTTCGCCATCAAGAATGCCGTCGCCGCTTGTATCCGCATTGTTTGGATCGGTTCCTGTGTCGTTGGTGCCGATAAAAACGGCCGTTGCCGTCTCCACACCATCGGGCAAGCTATCGCGGTCCGTGTCGATCACATTGGGATCCGTTCCGGTGTCGGTTGGTGAGACGTAAGCACCAGTGTTAGTTTCCACACCATCCACCAGCCCATCGCCGTCGGTGTCAGGGTTACTTGGGTCTGTTCCGGTGTCCGTTGCGGAGATCCAACTGCCGGTGTCGGTTTCATAAATGTCTTCTAAGCCATCATCGTCAAAATCCGGATCAGTAGTGTATGCGCGTACCTCGAAAACGTTTTCTGACTCAGAAGAAGTAGACCTTCCAAACTGAGCAGTTGTATACGAGGAGTTAGGTGCTTCGGTGACAAGTAGCTTGATCCGAACCCATAGCTCGCTCGAACCAGCAACCTCCTGCGGCAAAAAACTGTCAATCGTGAAACCTTGGCCCCACTGCAACGGATTGATGCCGTTCCAAATAGAAACCCAGTTTGAACCGTCTCTGCTCACCTCCAATGCGGAAGCACCTCTTCCGAATCCAGGACCCACGTTCCACACCGGGCTGTGTGCCTTGAGCAATATTTTAGACGAGGGGGCTGGGAACTTAAGCCGATAAATTAATGTTCCGACCTGATTATTTGCGACAGGTCCCCAGTAAGTTATGGGCGGATTCTGCCACTCGGAATATTTACGAACGCCAGAAGTCTCCACCAAATATTCCTCCGCGCCGGACTGGTTGATGTGGGTGAAACCAAATTGAAATACTGGGATATCGACCGCAGCGTGCGAGTAGGTGGACTGAGCGAGACACGCGAAGCAGCAAATTAGCCAGCTGTGGGCTCTTCGAGAGGCCTGCAGCTGAATAGAAGACAAGGAGTTTCCGAGGAGAAGACAAATGATTCTCATAGACTTACAGCGTATACGGAGACATTACTTCCAAGGCAATGATAATTGAGTTCTTTTACACAAATGACAGTGAACAATCCTCTTACAGGGCAAGGAAATCCATAACAAGGCACCGGCGGTCACAGACCGCGGCTACAAACGGTCTAATTTAAATAACTCGCGCGCCGTCTGCTCGGTATCTGCCTCCACTTTCTCGAGCATTTCCCCGCGCAACTCCGCGATCTTCTCAGCGATCAGCCGCACGTGTGCCGGTTCGCAAGTCTTCCCCCGGAAGGGAACCGGCGCCAAGTACGGGCAATCGGTTTCGACCATGTAGCCATCGGGCGCGACCGCTTGGGCAGTCTCTTGCACCAAGGCCGCGTTTTTGAAAGTGACGATGCCGGTGAACGAAACCAAATGCCCCATCGCCGCAATCTCGGCGGCGGCTTCGGGGGATCCTCCGAAGCAATGGAAGACGCCGCGCAGCTTGCCGGTGTAAGGGCGGAGGAGGTCGAGGGTATCGTCCCAAGCATCCCGCTGGTGGATGACGACATTGCGTCCGAGTTCGACGGCCAAGTCGAGTTGGGCTTTGAAAGCTTCCCCTTGGGCCGCTTTCATCGCGCCATCGGCGATGTCCGCCTGCATGCCCTCGGCGGTGCCGGCTTGCAACGCGGTGAAGACGCTTTCCTCTTTGCGTCCGGCCAGTTCACGACTTGGGAGATGGTGGTAGTCCAACCCGGTCTCGCCGAGGGCGACGACTTTGGGATGGCGGGCCAGCACGGGGAGTTCTTCGAGGAAATCCATGGCGCCCTCGTCGAGGACATTGCACGGGTGCAACCCGACCACCGCAAAGACGTGGTCGTATTTCTCCGCAATGGCGATGGATTTGCGGCAACTGTCGCGACCGATGCCAATGGTGATAATGCGGTGCACACCGGCTGCGTGGGCGCGGGCGATAACGGCGTCGAGTTGCCCGTCGAACTCCGGGAAATCAAGATGAGCGTGGGTGTCGGTGAGCACGGCCACTACCAGCGGACCACGGATGAAGCCCAGGTCAAACCGCCGCCGAAGACGACCATGAGGATGTAATCGCCGTGCTTGATCCGACCGCTGCGCTGAGCTTCGTCGAGGGCGATGGCCACGGCGGCAGCGGAGGTATTGCCGTAGGATTCAAGATTGACGAAGAAACGCTCCATCGGGAGGTCCAATTTGTCGGCGATGGTTTCGATGATGCGGAGGTTGGCTTGGTGCGGGATGAAACACTCGATGTCTTCGGGCCCGAGGCCCGCCCGGGCAATCGCTTCTTTGGCCGCGGAAATCAT
>CAMBSX010000164.1 GCA_945870655.1 Chthoniobacter flavus
GAAGTGTGTCTCTTCGCCAATATCCTCAAACGCAACGGGGTAAAAAAAGGCGACCGGGTCATCATCTACATGCCGCTCATCCCCGAAGCCGCCATCGCCATGCTGGCTTGCGCACGGATAGGAGCAGTGCACTCGGTTATTTTCGGCGGGTTCAGCGCGGACAGCATCCGCGACCGCATCGCCGACTGCGGCGCGACCTGCGTGGTCACCGCCGACGGTGGCTACCGCCGCGGTGCTATCGTTCCGCTCAAGCACAATGTCGATGCCGCGCTGGCCGGTGAAACCACGATTAAGAAAGTGATCGTCTTCCGCCGCGCCAACAATGAAATCCACATCCAGGAAGGACGCGACGTCTGGTGGCACCGCGAACTGGAATACGTCAATGCCGACTGCCCCATCATCCACCATGACAGCGAGCACCCGCTCTTCATTCTTTACACCAGCGGTTCGACCGGAAAACCCAAGGGCATCCTCCACACCACAGCCGGTTACCTCACCCAAGCCTACGCCACAACAAAATACATTTTCGATCTCCGCGAGGACGACATCTATTGGTGCAGCGCCGACGTCGGCTGGATTACCGGTCACAGCTATCTGGTCTACGGTCCGCTGGCCAATGGCGCGACCTGCCTGATGTATGAAGGAGCGCCGAACTGGCCAGAGCCGGACCGTTTCTGGCGGATCATCGAAGACTATGGTGTGACCGTTTTTTACACCGCACCGACCGCCATCCGCGCCTTCATCAAATGGGGGGACGAATGGGTCGATAAACACGATCTCTCCTCGCTCCGCCTTCTCGGCACGGTGGGCGAACCGATCAATCCCGAGGCCTGGATGTGGTATCACCAAAAGATCGGCGCCGGACGCTGTCCCATCGTCGACACTTGGTGGCAGACTGAGACCGGCGCGATCATGATTTCCCCGCTGCCCGGCGCGACTCCGCTCAAACCCGGCACCGCGACCCTCCCGTTCTTCGGCATCGATGCCGCCATCGTCGACGACCATGGGAAAGAAGTCGGACCCAACATGGGTGGCAAACTCGTCATCCGCAAACCATGGCCTTCCATGCTGCGCACCATTTACGGCGACCGCGCTAGGTATAAGAAAACCTATTGGAGCGAAATTCCAGGGTTCTATTTCACCGGTGACGGCGCCCGCCGGGACAAGGACGGCTATTTCTGGATCGTCGGCCGTATTGATGACGTGCTCAACGTCGCCGGCCACCGCCTCGGCACCTCAGAAATCGAAAGCGCGCTGGTCAGCCATCACTCCGTGGCCGAGGCCGCCGTGGTCGGTCGCCCCCATGAAATCAAAGGTCAGGCGGTTGTCGCCTTTGTCACGCTCAAGGGAGGCGAAAGGCCCACTCCCGAGTTGCGCGAAAAACTCCGTAAACACGTCGGGAACGCCATCGGCGCCATCGCCAAACCGGACGACATCCATTTCGCCGAAGCTCTGCCCAAAACCCGCAGCGGCAAAATCATGCGCCGCATCCTCAAAGAAATCGCCAGCGGCAAAGAAGTCAAAGGTGACACCACCACCCTCGAAGACTTCAGCATCCTCGCGAAACTCAAGCTGCAAGATTCATAGAAAAACAAGCCACGGATCGAAGAAGATGAAAGAGGATAAGTTTTGTGCCGGCTGACACCGGCACAAAACAGAGTCTTCCGGAACAAATTGACCTGACCGCGTGTCAACGCGGTCAGGTTTTATCCTAGCCGTTCATCTTCTTCAATCCGTGGCCCGCCTTTTCCTGTCTCCATTTCCCGGAACCAAACGTTAATCTCAAGTTATGGATAAATTCCTCATCACCGGAGCCTCCAGTGGCATCGGCCGCGAAATTGCCATCCGCCTTGCCGCGCGCGGGGCCAAACTGATCCTGCATGGACGCTCCGAGTCGAAGCTCTCCGACGTCTCCTCGCTCTGCACCGGAGCGTCTTTGGTGGCAACTTTCGCCTCCGACCTCACGGTGCCCCATGCCGCCGAGGCTATCGTGACCAAAGCCGCCGAATCCATGGGCGGGATCGATTGCGTCATCCATTGCGCCGGCATCGGTTTGATCAAACCCGCAGCCGACACCACCGACGCGGAATTTAGCAAAGTCGTGAACACCAACTTGCGCGGGACTTTTCTTGTGGCCCAAGCCGCCTGCAAAGTGATGGCGGCGCAAAAGCACGGCCTCTTCATCACCCTCCCCGGCATCCTAGGCAAAGCGGTGATGAAAAACGCTGCGGCATACATCGCAAGCAAGTTCGGGGTGACCGGGCTGATCAAGACCTTGGCCCAAGAATACCAGCGCAGCGGCGTCCTGTTCTGTCTCTTTTTTCTTGGCGGTGTCGACTCCCCGTTCTGGGATGAGATCAACATGGCGGTGCAACGTGACAAAATGATCCCGGTCTCCACCGCGGCCGACCTTATTCTCCAAGCCATCGACGCTCCGCCACACCTTGTTCTGGCCGAAGTCGTCCTGCAGCCGGAGAGCCACCAGTTGATCTGATCAGCTTGTCTGCTGCCCCCGCTACCAGCGCGCGCGGTTTACATCGCGAACATGCCCGATCAATGGGGTAAGAGGGTCCCTCCCTGGTAGTCATCGCGGGGTAATAAAAAACCCTCCCCATGGAAAACCATGAGGAGGGTGGATTCTGGCAACGTCCTACTCTCGCGCAACCTAGAGGAGCACTACCATCGGGGCTGCAGCGTTTCACTTCCGTGTTCGGGATGGGAACGGGTGGTTCCACTGCGCTAGGATCACCAGAACGCGAACCGCGCCAAGCGCGGGCCGGCTTCTGCCGATCACTACGATCACCAAAATTTCAAAGAAGAA
Source organism: Chthoniobacter flavus (assembly GCA_945870655.1). GTDB lineage: Bacteria > Verrucomicrobiota > Verrucomicrobiia > Chthoniobacterales > JACTMZ01 > JACTMZ01. The sequence goes on from CAMBSX010000164.1 coordinate 2,822, forward strand.
CCGCGACAAACGTCGTGTTCCTTCACATCTGCATAGAGGCACAACTACCAACAGGTTAGTAAAGTCATAAATTTCATGAGCGACCCCGAAGGGACCTCAGAGGAAAAAAATGACCAAGCCGGACGATCATTAGTATTGCTAAGCTGAACACATTACTGTGCTTACACCCGCAACCTATCAACGTGGTGGTCTACCACGGATCTTCGGGGAGAATTCATCTTGGGATAGGCTTGGCGCTTAGATGCTTTCAGCGCTTATCCTTTCCGAACATAGCTACCCAGCAATGCCGTTGACACGACAACTGGAACACCAGAGGTTCGTCAGACCCGGTCCTCTCGTACTAGGATCTGAACCCCTCAATTCTCCTGCGCCCAC
>CAMBSX010000165.1 GCA_945870655.1 Chthoniobacter flavus
TCGCGTCGTGGTTCGGCGTCGTCGGAGTTAGAGCAAAAGCCTCTCGTTTGCCGGAGTCACGCGGCGCGGTTGCCTGGCGTCCCAAGCGGACATGGGTGGGGTTTGCTTTGACCGGACGCCAGGGCGGTTTGAATGTTTTGCGGTAGGGGCACCGATGGCTCAGCGGACCGCACCGCCGGAAGATGTCTGGCGCGGAAATGCAGACGGGGGCTGATCCCTAATTAGCCCGTAAATTTCACAGGATACGCGATTCGTCGACGGTTTTGTGCGATTCGTCGAATTTCGGTTGATTGGGAAGGAAGGTAGAGCGAAGAACTCGCCGCATGACGTCTTCCAAGCGGACAACCTTCTCGAGCCCATTCGGAAGCAAATCTCCCGACACTCTCCTTCCTGCCCTGGCTGCGATCAACAGTTCCACAAATATCGCCTTGGCCGCTGCCAATGGGATCACAGGATCCGGCGTCCACATTCAGATGGAAGCCGGCACGACCACTCTCAATGCGAGCAATACCACCTACAGTGGTCTTGCCGCTTTAAGCCATAGTCCTAAAAAAATAGCCATGAAAACATCCTACCTTGCCGCGGCGCTCTTTGCCGCCTTCACCCTTAACTCCGACCTCCGGGCAGCGCTGATCACCATAGAGACCGTAATGGTGGGTGATGCGGGGAATTCGAGTGATGGAGATTTCGGTGCCGTGGCCTATGAATATAAGATCGGCAAATACGAAGTGACCATCGGCCAATACACCACCTTCCTCAACAGCGTGGCCTCGGTGACGAGCGACAGCTACATCGTCAATCTTTGGAACGCCCAGATGACGAGCAATCTCAACATCGCCGGCATTAGCCGCAGCGGCAGCGGGATTGAGAGCAGTCCTTACTCCTATTCGGTGATCGGCAGCGGCAATCGCCCGATCTCCTATGTGAATTGGTTCGGCGCGGCGCGTTTTGCCAACTGGATGAACAACGGCGGGACCAATGGCGCCAGCACGGAGGCCGGGGCTTACACGCTGAACGGCGCGTCTAGCGGTGGGGGCTTCACCAAAAACGCCGGGGCGACCTGGTGGATTCCCTCCGCAGACGAGTGGTATAAGGCGGCCTACTACAAAGGGGGCAGCACCAATGCGGGCTATTGGGATTACGCCACGCAGAGCGACACCGCGCCGGGCAACACGATTAGCGGGGCGGCCAATCGGGCCAACTACAAGAAGGATGGGGTCTATTCTCTCACCCAGTCTGCGTCATATGATCCCTCGCAGATGTATCTCGCCTCCGTCGGCGCGTTTGACAGCCCTAGTGCTTATGGAACCTACGATCAAGCCGGCAGCCTGCGGGAGTGGAATGATGGGATACCTAGGGCTGGTAGTCGGTTTCTATTCGGGGGCTCGTGGGGATCCGGCAACGTCTCGTGGACTTCGCAAGGAGTCGATGATCCCATGGAGGCTCGCCCAGAGACGGGGTTCCGTTTGGCCACCACCCCCATCCCTGAACCGGGCACCTATGCCCTCATGGCCCTCGCTGGCGCGGTGCTTGTCGCTCGCGTCGTGGTTCGGCGTCGTCGGAGTTAGTGCAAAAGCCTCTCGTTTGCCGGAGTCACGCGGCGGGGTTGCCTGGCGTCCCAAGCGGACATGGGTGGGGTTTGCTTTGACCGGACGCCAGGGCGGTTTGAATGTTTTGCGGTAGGGGGGCCGGCAGCAACAGCTACTCGGGCCTGACGACCATCAACTCTGGCAATAGCCTACGGATTGGAACCGGCAGTATCAATGGAACCCTCGGGACAGGATCGGTCTCCAATGCGGGTACCCTTTCCTTCAACCGGAGTGATCTCTACACGGTTACCAGCGCGATCTCGGGGGCGGGGGCCCTCAGCCAGATCGGCACCGGCACGACGACCCTCAGTGGATCCAACACGTATACCGGCACGACTTCGATCACTGCCGGCAGCCTGATCGTCGCATCGACCGGTTCCCTCAGCAGTTCTGCCGTGTCGATATCCAACGGCGCCACCCTCCGCTACAACGGATCCTCTTCCTTGGCCTCCAGTATCACAGTCGGCGGCGGCGGTTCCGGACGCGCCGTCCTCGGTGGGACCGGAACGATCAACAGTGAGGTCGCTTTGAACTCGCTCAACGATGTGCTTTCCCCCGGAAACAGCCCCGGCATCCAGAATTTCACCCCGAGCCAAACGTGGTCTTCTTTCACCTATGACTGGGAGCTCAACAACTTCACCGGCACGACGGCGGGAGTTGATTTCGATCAGATTTCCATGGCCGGAGCCCTCAATTTGTCGGGACGCAACTACACGCTCAACGTGATCTCGCTCACCGCCGGCAACGTGCCGGGCGACGTACCCGACTTTACGGAGGTCGACACCTCATGGATCATACTCACCGCCTCCGGCGGGATTTCGGGATTCGATGACCGCGAGTGGTTGGTGGATACGAACAGCTTCTCCGCGTTGGGCAGCATTGCCGGGCGGTTCACCATCAGCCAATCGGGCAATAAGCTGATCCTGAACTACGTTGTGCCTGAGCCCTCGACCTATGCGTTGCTTTTGTTGGCCGGGGCGGGGTGGCTGCTTTTGAAGCGGCGAAAGTTTGCTCTTTGAGCTTTGGGTCCTTTGGCTGGGGTTGGTCGCGGTGTGCGGGATGACGCGTGGTTCGTGGTTTTCCTTTGTTGCCCCGTGCTTTGCCCTTGGGGCCGGCGATTTGTGGCGGTTCGAGGGGCGCATGGCCACCGGCGCCGCTTTGCGGCAAGGAATCCGCCAAACTTTAAGCGTCTGGCGGGATACTCCCCAACGTAAAGAGTTCGAAATGAAAATATCCATTCTCAACACCATAGCGGCCTCGGCAGTTTTTGCCGCGGTCACCTCCTACACCATCACCCCAGCCACAGCTGCTCCTGCGGCCAGCGAGGACATCGTTGCCGTGGCCAGTGGCAATAGCGACTTCAGTACGCTGGTCGCCGCCCTGACGGCGGCCGAACTGGTCGAGGCCTTGCAGGGAGCCGGCCCGTTCACGGTTTTCGCCCCGAATAACGCCGCCTTTGCCAAGTTGCCGGCCGGCACGGTCGATGACCTGCTCAAGCCTGAAAACAAAGCCAAGCTCACCGCGATCCTCAAGAACCATGTGGTCTCGGGCAAGGTGATGGCGGCCGACGTCAAAGCCGGTCCTGTTCCCACTCT
>CAMBSX010000166.1 GCA_945870655.1 Chthoniobacter flavus
CAGGATTCCATGTTGCGCAGGCCGAAGGCCACGGTGACCGCATCAAAGGATCCGGCGGCGAAGGGGAGTTTGGTGCCGTCGGCGGCGACGAGCGGACGCAATCCTTTCCGCGCGGCAACCTGCAGCATGGGGAGGCAAAAGTCCGCCCCGACGACATGCGCCTGCGGGAGCGCTTTCTGCAGGGCCAGCGCGAGGTCACCGCTGCCGGTGGCCAGATCGAGAACCGCACGAGGTTCCCACCGGGCGACCATCCGCACGGCCCGCGCCCGCCAGAAGAAATCTAAGCCACCGGAGAGAAGGTGGTTGGCGAGGTCGTAGTGCGCGGCGATGGAACTGAAGATGCCGCGGACCTTGGCGGGATTTTGCATTGTTGGAAATGCTCACGAGAGGACTCGAACCTCCACGGGTCACCCCATGCGCTTCTGAGACGCACGCGTCTGCCAGTTCCGCCACGTGAGCAGCAGGAGGAGGAAAATGCACGCTGCCAAGCGGCTTGTCCACCGGGAAGTGTTGCGCGACGGCTTGTCTTGCGGGCCCTGCTCGGCAATCTTGGGGCCATGAAGAAATCCGGCTGCGCCTTGTTAGCCCTGTTCCTCGCTTTGTGTGCGAGCCTCTTTTTCAATCTCATCCTCCTCGCTTTAGTCGGTGCATCGGAGGCGGAGGGGCTGGCCTCGCGCAGTTTCCAGGCCGGTCTTACCGAGGCTGTGGTGGAGGTCGGCGAGGCGGGCGCCGGGAAGATCGCGGTCATCCCGGTGCAGGGGGTGATCTACACGGACGACACCACCGAGTGGGGAACCTCGATGGTCGATGACATCAAAGGCGCCCTGCAAACCGCTTTGGAGGACGACGAGGTGAAGGGTGTGGTCTTGGCTGTGGATTCTCCCGGCGGAGAGGTGACGGCTTCGGACATCATCTACAACGAAGTGCTCAAGTTGCAGAAGGAGAAGCCCGTGGTGGTGGCGATGAGTTCCCTTGGGGCTTCGGGCGCCTACTATCTGGCCTGCGCCGCCGACTGGATCGTGGCCAATCCCACAACCTTCACCGGCAGCATCGGCGTCATTATCCAGTCGCTCAATTACGAGGGCCTCTTCGACAAGGTGGGCCTCGATGCGGTGGTCTTCAAGAGCGGCAAATTCAAGGACATGCTCAGCGGGTCACGTCCGCTGACCCCGGAGGAAAGTGCCTACGTCGAGGGGATGGTCAAACAAGTCTACGAACGATTCCTCGGCATCGTGGCTTCATCACGCGATCTGGAGGCTGACCAATTGCGCAACACCTTTGCCGACGGCCGTATACTGACCGGCAAAGATGCCAAGGAGGCGGGATTGGTCGATCAACTTGGCTATTTGGAAGACGCATTCGACAAGGCGCGCGCCCTGGCCGATGCGCCGGGCGCGGGAGTGATCCGTTATCAGTCCGGCCTGAACTTCCAGCGCCTTTTGCGTCTGCTCGGTGCCGGGATGGACTCGAAGGTGGAAGTCCAGCTGGCTCCCGGCCCGTCTTTCCGCTTGCAGCCTGGGCGCGCCTACCTGCTGCCCGAGTTCTACGCGTGGTGAGCGGGTTGTCGCTCTGGGCGGCCCTTGCCGCACTCGTCTTTTTCACCGCAGCCGGACTGCGCTACTATCTGCCGCTGGCCCATCGTGTGTTTGTCGGGCAGGGCGGCCGGGTGGAAGACGATTGGGTAAGCGGTCTCGACGGCCTGGTAGCCGTGCTTCTCGCCGTGTGGTTTGTTCTTCTGGGTTACCAATCGCTCACCACCACCGGCGAGGAAACACTGGATTTCGGCCACGTGGTCAGTGGGGTGGCAGTCTACGCGTCCATGGTCATTTTTTTGCTCGGTTTGCTCGTCTACCGGAACATCTCGCCTGCCGGCGTCTTCGGATTCGGCGGAGAAAAGTTTTTTCCGGTGCTCGGGAAGTCGCTTCTCGCCCTCGGTGCTGCCTATCCGGTCCTCATGTTGGTGCAGGCCATGGTCTACGGTGTGGCCGGCGGCGATCTGACTCCGCAGGAGGTGGTCCGGTTTTTGCAAAACGCGGAATCGCCGCGCGATCGTTGGGGGGTCATGGTGATGGCCGTCATGGTCGCGCCGGTGGCCGAAGAAGTTATTTTCCGCGGTTACCTTTATCCTATCGGCAAACGGTATACCGGTCCGTTTTTCGCCATGGTCCTGACCAGTCTTCTCTTTGCCGCCCTGCACGGGCATGCCGCCTCGCTGCCGGCCCTCTTCACTCTCGCCATGTGTCTCGGGCTGGCCTACGAAAAGACCGGTACCTTGCTCGTTCCCATGCTTATGCATGCGGTTTTCAATGCCGTGTCGGTGGCGACCATTATGTTTCTCCTGTGAAACGATCTTCCGGAGAGGATGATTTGGTGGCGCGGTTGCGGCGTCTGCTCCCGGCAACTTCCAACGCCGTGCATGCCGGAATCGGCGACGACTGCGCCGCCGTGGCTGGCGGCAAGCGGGGGATTCTTTCTTTGCTCAAGACAGACTGCGTGGTCGAGGGACGACATTTTTCGGCCCGCGATGCGGCTTCCGCCATCGGTTGGAAAGCGGCCTGCCGGTCCGCAAGCGATATCGCGGCCTGCGGTGGCGCGCCGCGTTTTGCCTTGGTGACCTGTGTGTTGCGGCGCGGGCAAACCGATCGCTGGCTGGAGGGGCTTTACCGGGGTTTGAGCCGGGCCGGGCGCGCTTACGGGTTCGAGATTGTCGGCGGCGATTTGGCGCGCACCGAGGGCGCAGCCATGATCAGCGTGGCCATGACTGGCGAGGTAGCGCGGCGCAATTTTGTACCGCGCGGCGGCGGTCGCCCGGGAGATATTCTTTACGTGACGGGTGTTCTCGGGGGATCGATGCGGTCTGGCTGGCATTTGCGGTTCACCCCGCGTGTCCATGAGGCCGGATGGTTGGCGGAAAACTTCCGGCCCCGCGCCATGATGGACGTGAGTGACGGCTTGGCTGCCGATCTGCCCCGGTTGGCGGCGGCGAGCGGGACGGGCTTTGTTCTCGATCCTTCGTGCCTGCCCCGCCGCCGCGGGGCCACGCTGTGGCAGGCCTTGGGGGATGGAGAGGACTTTGAACTACTTTTCGCGGTTGCTCCGCGCCGGGC
>CAMBSX010000167.1 GCA_945870655.1 Chthoniobacter flavus
GTCGGTGGCATTCTGGCCAACAACGAACAGCCGGTGGAATTTCTTCTGCAGAATCTGATCATCCAAAACAATCTCATCGAGGCCGCCGCCGACTTCGGTGCTGGCAAACTGCTTTTTTTGGGAAGTTCCTGCATCTACCCGAAAATGGCGCCGCAGCCCATGGCCGAGGATTCTTTGCTGACCGGACCGCTCGAGCCGACCAATGACGCCTATGCTCTGGCAAAAATCGCCGGGATCAAACTCTGCCAATCCTACGCCCGCCAATACGGCAAAAATTTCATCAGCGCCATGCCGACCAACCTTTACGGTCCGCACGATAACTACGACCTCCACAACTCCCACGTCCTCCCGGCCCTCATCCGCAAGGTCCACGAAGCCAAACTCAGCGGAGCCAGGTCCATCCCCGTGTGGGGTAGCGGCACCCCGCGCCGCGAATTTCTACACACTGACGACTTGGCCGATGCCTGCCTTTTTCTCCTCGAGAATTACGACCAGCCGGACTTGATCAATGTCGGCTGCGGCGAGGATGTCACCATCCGGGAGCTGGCCGAGACAGTTTGCGACGTCCTTGGCTTCGAGGGCTCTCTGGAGTTTGACGCAAGCAAGCCCGACGGCACCCCGCGCAAACTCCTCGATATCTCCAAAATCACAGCCCTCGGCTGGAGCCCGAAAATCCCGCTCCGCGAGGGCATCGCCGACGCTTACCGCTGGTTCGTGGAGAATCAATCCATCGCCCGCCGCTGATCGGCGACTTGTCCCCGCGCCTCCGCCGACCGTCTCCTTCAGTCCTCGGAAAATTCCAACTACAACCAATCATCCGTAGCTGTTGGACTTCAGCGATGCTGAACCCGCGGTTGGGGCCTCTGCCTGCTCATCGGAGAGCGGGCGGGCGGTCGCCGCTCCGACCACCCCTGCCCGGCGACCAGAAAAATTTAAGCGCAAGGTGACCTTGGCGTTAAAACACAAGGACATTTGGCAAAATGTCCATGTGTCATCCGCGTGGTGCGTCCCACAGCAGATCGATGGTGCGCAACAAGGTTCCGGCACGTTTGGTGGCGCTCAAAAGAACCCGTCGACCTTTGGACTTTTTCTTAACCATGGCCGCTTCATGGAGCCGTCGCACATGCTCGCTGGCGGTGGAAACATCAATTTTGCAAGCCATCGCAACTTCCTCGATACAAAGCACGCGCTTCTCGCGCAACAAACGGACAATTTCGATCCTGCGGTGATTGCCCAGAGCAGCCGTCATCCTGGCCCGGCCACGGTCATTGGAAGCCATCCCCTCATATAGCAACACAAGGACATTTTGCCAAATATCCTTGTGTTGCTGGCGACCTGCTCGCCCGTGACGGCGTCCCGGGCATGACGACTGGAGATCACGGCCGGAACGGGTGCGCTCCCTGAAAAGCCGGCTTGGGCCGTGCTTCGGTGACGCTTCCCTTGGCACGGTCCGGGGAGGCACAACTCGGGGCCGTCTGACAAGCTGCTCCGCCGGGAGGGGCGTGCTCGCTACAGCTATTGCCTCGGTGTCGAAGCTTGGAGATACTACCCACTGATCGTTGCCCCTTGGCCAGCCCCAGCAAATGACCCACTCGTCCGAACCGTCCAGCTTCCGCAGTCACTGGCAGCCTTACGCTGAGTTGCTGTCCTATATCAAGCCCTACAAAGGCCGCTTCTTCCTTGGTGTCGGGATGGGCGTCCTCTTTGCTCTGGTCAACGGCTCGATTCCCTTGATCGTCAAATTTGTCGGCGATCGCATCTTCCCCGGAGGCGCAGACCAAAAAAAGATGGCCGAAGCTGCCATATCGAGCACGGGTCCCGGGCTGGAACCTGTCCTCTGGGCCTGCCTGCTCGTGCCGCTCGTCATGATCCTCCGCGGCTTTTTTTCTTACCTCAACGCCTATGAAATGTCGTGGGTCAGTCTCCGCGTGCTCAACGATATCCGCAGCAAACTCTTCGCCAGCATCGTCAATCAAAGCCAGGGCTTTTTCGACAAAGCCCAGACTGGACGCCTCATGTCACGGATTCTCAACGACACCGGCGTGGCCCAAAGCACCCTCTCGCAGCTCAGCGTCAACCTTTTCAAGCAACCCATCGCCCTCGTCGCCGGCGTGGCGGCGGTGATGTGGATCGACTGGAAATTCAGCCTCGTGGCCCTCGTCCTCTTCCCGATCTGCATCGTGCCCGTGGCTATGTACGGGCGCAAAGTGCGCAAAGCGGGACGGGCCGAGCAGGAGCTGGCCGGCGAAATGAACGTTATCTTGCAGGAGTCCTTCTCCGGTATCCGCGTGATCAAATCGTTCGGTCGCGAGAAGTTCATGATGCAGCTCTTCGACAACGCGGTCATGAACCAATTCCGCAACTCGATGCGCGTGCTCAAGAACACGGAAATCACCACCCCGCTGGTCGAGGTCGTTGCCGCCTTCGGCGTCGGACTTGCCCTCTTCTACGTTTTCGCCGCCGGTCTCACCGCGGCCAAATTTCTCGCCCTCATGGCCGGCATTTTCCTGCTTTATGAACCAGTCAAAGCCCTCAGCCGCATCCACCTCATGCTGCAGCGCTGTCTGGCCGCTACAACAAACATTTTCGAGCTGATGCGCGAGCCGCGCGATATCAAGGACGCACCAGACGCCACCACCATCACCTCGTGCCGAGGCGAAATCACCTTCGACCGGGTCGGTTTTTCTTACGGGCCGGAAACCGCCGCTCTGGAGGACATCTCCCTGCGCATCGCGCCCGGCCAGCGTGTCGCCCTGGTCGGAGCCAGCGGCGCCGGCAAGAGTACCATGCTCTCGCTCATCCTCCGGTTTTACGACCCGCAGAACGGGGCCATTCTCCTCGACGGACGTGACCTGCGCAGCATCACCCTTGACTCCCTGCGCGACCACGTCGGTATTGTCACCCAAGACACCTTCCTCTTTCACGATACCATTCTGAACAATATCCGCTTCGGTCGTCCCGATGCTTCGCAGAATGAGGTTGAGGAAGCCGCCCGGCAGGCCTACGCGCACGATTTCATCCTCGCCCAACCACAAGGCTACGAGTCCATCGTCGGTGACAAGGGGTGCAAGCTCTCCGG
>CAMBSX010000168.1 GCA_945870655.1 Chthoniobacter flavus
CCGCGGATTTCCTCCGGGGAGATGGGGCCGTCAGATTCCAGGAAAATCATGTCGTGTAGAGTGTCCGCCTTGTAACGCACCCCGTGGATGGCCCCGAGTTCCAAATCCAGACCCATCAGCTTGTCCGGAGCGCGAATGCCGGCCGCATAAACTTGCAGTTCCACCATACCTGCCAGTGTCGGGACCCGGAGCTTCGGCGGCAAGGATCAAGTACCGGACCGAACCGGCGGATTGCACCGGACGCTGCGGCCGACTAAACAAGAGGGCCGCCTAAGTTATGCCTAAAGATCCTTCCTTGCATAAAATCCTCATTATCGGCTCCGGGCCTATTGTCATCGGCCAGGGGTGCGAGTTCGACTACTCCGGCGTCCAAGCCTGCAAGGCACTTAAAGAGGAGGGGTATGAGGTGGTGCTGGTCAATTCTAATCCGGCGACCATCATGACCGACCCGGAATTTGCCGATCGAACCTATGTCGAACCGATCACGGCGGAGGCTGTGGAGAAGATCATTGCCCGGGAGAGGCCGGATGCCGTGCTGCCGACTTTGGGTGGACAGACGGCACTCAATGTTGCCATGGAGCTTCACCGCAGCGGAGCCTTTGAGCGTCTGGGGACCAAGCTGATCGGAGCCAAGGCCGACGCCATCGAGCGGGGGGAAGACCGGCTTATTTTCAAAGAGATCATGCTGGAGATCGGCTTGGACGTCGCGCAGTCCGGGGTCGCCCACAACCTGGACGAAGCGAGGGGTGTTGCCGCGGAAATCGGCCGCTACCCGATCATCATCCGTCCGGCTTACACTCTGGGCGGAAGCGGCGGCGGCATTGCCTACAATCGCGAGGAATTCGAGGAAATCGTGGCCCGCGGGCTCGATATGTCGCCGGTCAGCGAGGTGCTGATCGAGGAGTCCTTGCTTGGATGGAAGGAATTCGAAATCGAAGTCATGCGTGATCGTGCCGACAATTGCGTGGTGATCTGCTCGATCGAGAACTTCGATCCCATGGGGGTCCACACCGGGGATTCCATCACGGTTGCCCCCATCCAGACGCTTACCGACCGGGAATACCAGGCAATGCGCGATGCGTCATTCGCCGTGATCCGAGCCATCGGAGTGGAGACAGGCGGGTCGAATATCCAGTTTGCGGTCTGCCCCCAAACCGGACGCATGGTGGTTATTGAAATGAACCCGCGCGTCTCCCGCTCATCGGCCCTTGCTTCCAAAGCAACCGGTTTCCCCATCGCCAAGATCGCGGCGAAGCTCGCCGTGGGTTACACGCTCGACGAGTTGCGCAACGACATCACGCGCGAAACGCCGGCAAGTTTTGAACCGACAGTTGACTACTGCGTGGTCAAGGTGCCGCGCTTCACCTTTGAAAAATTCCCCCAAGCTGATCCTGTGCTGACCACGCAAATGAAAAGTGTCGGCGAGGCCATGGCGATCGGGCGCACCTTCAAAGAGGCCATGCAGAAAGCGTTGCGCTCGCTGGAAACCGGTCGTGCCGGGTTTGGTGCCGATGGCAAGGATGCTCCGCCGCTGAGGCCGGATGGATCCCTCGATGAAGAAATGCTCGAAAACAAGATCCGCGTGCCCACGGCAGAGCGCATTTTCAGCCTCCGGCACGCCCTCCTGGCCGGATGGGGCGTGGAGCGGATACACCGAGCGACAGGCATCGACCCGTGGTTCCTCCAGGGGCTGGCCAAAATCGTCGACGCGGAGAAATCTTGTCCGGCCGACTTGGCGGCCGTCCCTTGGCGCCTCATGAAACGGCACGGATTTTCCGACCGGCAGATTGCCCACCTGACCGGGGCGCCTGAGGCCGCCGTGCGGGCCGCGCGGATCGCGACCGGGGTGGAACCGACCTACCGGCTGGTTGATACTTGCGCAGCGGAATTCGAGGCTTACACCCCCTATTTTTACTCCACCTACGGCGACGAGGATGAAACGCGGCCGGGAGACAAAAAGCGGGTCATGATCCTCGGGGGCGGACCCAACCGGATCGGGCAGGGGATCGAATTCGACTACTGCTGCGTCCACGCCGCTTTTGCTTTTCGCGACATGGGGTGGGAAACAATCATGGTCAACTCCAACCCGGAGACGGTTTCGACCGACTATGACACAAGTGACAAGCTCTACTTCGAGCCCCTGACTCTCGAAGATGTGCTCAATATTTACCAGAGAGAAAAGTGCGATGCGGTCATCGTGCAGTTCGGCGGGCAAACCCCGTTGAACCTCGCGGCTGCCCTCGAGGCCAACGGCGCCAACATTATCGGGACTTCGCCTGCCAGCATCGAGATGGCTGAAGACCGCAAGCACTTTGCCGCGATGCTCGACAGGCTGGGCCTCAACGCAACGCAAGGCGGTACGGCGACCAACGAGGCCGAAGCGCTGGCGGTAGCCGAGAGGGTTGGCTACCCGGTGCTGGTCCGTCCGTCATTCGTTCTCGGTGGCCGCGCGATGGAAATCGTCTACTCGCCGGAGGATCTTCGGCGTTACATCCGCACGGCCGTGACGGCCAGTCCGGACCGGCCCGTCCTGGTCGACCGTTTTCTCGAAGATGCGACGGAAGTTGATGTCGACTGCCTCAGCGACGGGGTCGACACCTTGATCGGCGGGGTCATGGAGCATATTGAAGAGGCGGGCGTGCACAGTGGTGACAGTGCCTGCGTGATCCCCAGTTTTTCGCTTTCGCCGGAGGTTCTGGCCGAGCTGAAGTCCGCGGCCAAGGCCATGGCGTGCGAGTTGAAGGTTCGTGGGCTGATGAATGTGCAGTTCGCGGTGAAGGACGGCAAAGTTTACGTGCTTGAGGTCAATCCGCGGGCCTCCCGCACCGTGCCTTATGTCAGCAAAGCCATCGGGGTGCCGCTGGCCAAGCTTGCGGCCCAGGTCATGGCCGGACACAGCCTGAAAGAACTCGGCTGTTTGGAGGAGGTGGTGCCGTCACATTACGCGGTCAAGGAAGCGGTGTTTCCTTTCATCAAGTTTCCCGGCATCGATATCACTCTCGGGCCGGAAATGCGCTCCACCGGCGAAGTGATGGGTCTGGATCCCGACCTCGG
>CAMBSX010000169.1 GCA_945870655.1 Chthoniobacter flavus
GGCATCGGTCTTTTCGACCGCTGTCCGAAGTGCTCGACGCGCAAGAATGCGTTTGCGCCTTTCTGCCACGCCTGCGGAACGCCGGTTGCCCCCGACTCCCGCGGAACACCCGTCGAGTCCACGCCGCCACCGCTGCCGCTCTGAGCGGGACGATTGCGGAAGGAAGAGACGAAGAGGCCACAGACTAAGAGACAAAAAGACCAAAAGACGAAGAGACTAAGAGACGGGAGACATGGGGAGAGGGAGCTTGTGGGGCTGGGGGGTGGGCTTTACGTTCTGACTGTTATGAATAAGACACGCATTCTACCCCTCGTTCTCGCTCTTACTGCCCTGTTGCTTCCGCCGCGCGCTGTGGCTTGCACGGCGCTGATGATCACCGACAAGCAGGGCAACGTCTACAGCGCGAAGACGATGGAATACGCGGCGATGATGCCCTTCGAGATGTCGTATGTCCCGGCAGGAACCAAGGTCGTTTCCGTGGCGCCGGGGAACAAGCCCGGCCTGTCCTTCGAGACAAAGTTTCCCGTGTTGGGAGTGAGTGCAGATGTCGGCGTAGGCAATGGCATCAATATGATGGTGGAATCGGCCAATAACCAAGGGTTGTCGCTCAGCACCAACGAAATGCCCGGGTCGCAATCGCCAGCTGGCGCCGGATCCGATGCCGCGAAGGCTTTGGCTGCCACCGACCTCGCGCTTTACCTTCTCGGCAACTTCAAATCCGTGGCGGAGGTCAAGGAAGTGCTGCAAGGAGGCGACGTCAGCGTCTGGCTTCCCAAGGTTCCTCTCGTGGGCAACATCGAACTGCCCATGCACTACATTCTCTGGGACAAGACCGGCGCCGGCATCGTCATCGAATTTTTGGACGGCAAGATGAATGTCCACGACAACCCGGTGGGCGTGGTGACCAATGCCCCGGATTTTCCGTGGCATTTGACGAATCTGAACAACTACGCGCAGCTGACCAATGTGGACAAGAACACCGGCCAATTCGGCCAACTGAAGGTGAGTGCTCCCGACAGCGGCAACTCGCTGGCCAACCTTCCCTCCTCGCAAATCGCGGCAGACCGTTTCGTCAAGGCAGCCTTCTACACTCAATTCGTGCGCAAGGCCGATTCTCCCGAGGACGCCGTGATCACGCTCGGGCACATCATGAACAACTTCGATCGGCCGTATGATCTCTCGATCGACGAGGGTTACTCGGCCGAAGGAGGAACTGCAGGCACCACCTCGAGCGAAGTGACCCTCTTCACCTGGATGAACGACAAAGTGCGCAACCTTTACTTCCTGCGCACGATCGATGCGCTGAACTTCGCCCGGTTCGACATCGACAAACTCGCGCCCATCAAGAGCGTGGTCACGGTTCCGCTGGCCAAGATCAACGACGCGAATTTGGACGGAACGCAGGTGCTCCTCGGCGCGGCGGCGCAGTAAACACCGATCTGGACGCGGCGGGTCTGTTCCTCAACTGACACCGGCTTGCCCTTATCCGCCGCGCTTGCCCGCCAAACCCCGGAATAAACGGCGGAAATACCAGCCACGGATTAACACGGATGACGGAGGAATGGCGTTTGCCGTGTGACCCCGGCAAACGCCGCTTGTCGCTCGGAAGCATGAGTTTGGCCGATGTCAGTCGGCCAAACCCTTATCCTGCCTTTTATCCGCGTTAATCCGTGGCCCTCTGTTCGCTTGCTGCAACTTCCCGCGTCAGAACAATCCGTTCAACCACTCGCGCGCGTCGGGAGCGCAGCTGTTGGGCAGGGAGAAGTGGTCGTCTTTCGGGTATTCTGTGAATTCGACGCTACCGCCGAGTTTCTTGACCAGCTTGGCATAGTTGGTCTGCCAGATATCGGGAACGGTGAGGCCTCCTTTGAAGGTGTCCATGCAGATGAGGACGGGAGCGACCGGCTTGCGGGTGCCGGAGGAACCGTCCGTGATAGCCGCCTTCCAAGCGTCGAGGTTGGTCGGTTTCTCCTGCATGATCGCGCCCTTCAGTTTGAAAAGGCGGGCGATGGTGTCGTTGAGATGGTGCACGGGTTGGATGTTCCATGCCGTTTCGATGATCTCGATGCCCAGCGGCGTGAAGTAATCGGAGAGCTTGAGCTTGTCGGGATTGGCCACTTGGAATCCGGCCAGCATCATGACGAGGGGCGAATCCGGGGGCATGTTGGCATTGCCGAAAGCGGCGGTGGGGCCCACGGGGGTATCGTAAGCGACGATGGCGGAGCCCGGTGACATGCAGACGGTGCCGACCAATTTCAAATCGCCGTAATCGTCGGGATCGAGCTCAGCCACAGCGCCCGAGGCACCGCCGCCCTGCGACCATCCGATGCAGCCGAACTTGGTGCCGGCGCCGACATCTTCCATTTTGCGCGCGGCATGGACGAGATAGACGGCATCGCGCGCCTGGGTGCGATTGACGTTGTATTGATGCTGACCCGGGGTGCCGAGGCCCTGGTAATCCGTCGCGCAGACGACATAGCCGTCGTCGATGAGTCCCTGCAGACCGGGCACGCCGTAGTCGTTCTGCTGCGTGGAATCCGCATCAAAGTAGCTGATGAGGTTGCGCGCCGGGTTGGGTTGGGCCGAGGGGGTGGCGGAATCGCCGAGACCCGTGGTGCCATGGCACCAAGTCATCACCTTGCGGTCCTTGCCTTTTTCTTCCGGGGCAATGACCAAGCCGGTGACTTCGGTGGGCACGCCGTTGACGTCCTTCGAGACGTAGCGAACTTTCCAGGAGCGCGCGCCCTTGATCTCCGTGCCGATTTCTTGCTGCGAGAGCAGGTCGCCCGGTTTCCCGCCGGTGAAGGGGGGTGCGAAGCGCGACTTGGTCGAGGACGGCGTGGGCGGTTGGTTGTTGTCGATGGGAATCTCGGCCTGCGTGAAGGCAACGGCGGCGAGGGCGCAGGCGACGGTCAGGAGGATGCGTTTGTGGATCATGTGAATCAGGGGTTGGGAGGGGAGTTGACGCGCGCTACTAGAAGCAGACTACTTGGGAGCGTCAAGTGGTTCGCTTTGGAGTCTCTTGAATCAAAGCTCGACCGCGAT
>CAMBSX010000170.1 GCA_945870655.1 Chthoniobacter flavus
GAGGACGGGGGACGTCCATAGTTTGAACCGATGATTTTCAGCGCATCTCGGCAAAGTTGTTTCGTATTCCGGAAGAAAATTTCTGCTTCTTCCTCGCTCAATGTTCCCGCCCTGCGTCCGGGATGGAAACGGCTACGCCAGAGGATTTCATCCGCCATCCAATTGCCCACCCCGGGAAACCGCTCTTGCTGGAGCAGGACTGCCTTGAGCGGACTTCCCTTGCGGCGGCGCAAATAGGCGCTCATCGCCTTCAAGGTGAACGATCGCGAAACAACCTCCGGTGGTAGCTTCACCCACCAGTCAGGTTCCTCCCGCGGATCGAATTTAAGAGCCCCGAACATCCGCGCATCGCGGAAAACAAGCGAACGCTTGGTCTGCCGGATGACCAGATGGTCATGGCGCCCGGGTTCATGGTTGTGGCCCTTGACCAGAAGTTTGCCCGTCATCCCGAGATGCAGCCCGAGGCTCGCCTCCTCGAACACGAAACGCATTTGCTTCCCCTTGGTCTCGATGCCGGTGAGCTTCTTCCCTTCCAATCCGCGCCGGATTTCCCCCGGCACCGCCGTCCGGTAAATCCGTGCCCGCTCCCGGCAAATCACCTCCGTGACACGATCCCCGAGCCCGGGTGCCCACTTTTTGGAATAAAAGGCCACCTCGGCGAGTTCCGGCATCCGAGTATCCTAATGTCTTTGCTCCATGCTGAAAACTGAACACTGCAAATTTTTACGGACCATTCCTTCTTGAGTCCGCGTCCCGAAAACAGGCATCCTCCATGTTCCTATGGCATACGACCTCATCGTGGTAGGCGGCGGCCCCGCCGGATACGTCGGCGCAATCCGCGCCGCGCAACTCGGCAAAAAGGTGGCTTGCGTCGAACTGGAACGTGTCGGCGGCACTTGCCTCAACTGGGGTTGTATCCCGACCAAATCGCTCATCCGCAACGCGGAGCTTTACCAGATGATGTCCAAGCATGCCGCCGAGTTCGGTATGACCTTCGAAAAGCTCTCTTTCGACTGGAGCAAAGTGATCAGCCGGAGCCGTGGTGTGGTCGACAAACTGGCCGGCGGTATCGAGATGCTCCTTAAAAAGAACAAGGTTGATTACCTCCGCGGCACCGCCGCCATTCCCAAAGCCGGGGTCGTGGAAGTCACCGACACCGAGGGCAAAAAAGTCACGCACACCGCATCGAAAATCCTCGTCACCACCGGCGTTGTCTCCCGTGAAATGCCCGGCTTCCCCTTCAACGGCAAGAGCGTTATCGGCAGCAAACAGGCCATGGTCCTGCCCGAGCAACCGAAAGAAGTCATCATCATCGGTGCCGGCGCCATCGGCATCGAATTCGCCTACTTTTTCAACGCCTTCGGCACCAAGGTCACCGTGGTTGAAATGCTGCCCCACATTCTCCCGGTTGAGGATACCGATGTCTCTGTGGCCTTGGAAAAATCCCTGACCAAGCAAGGTATCCGCTTCCTCACCGGCACCAAAGTCGACAAAGCCGAGGCGACCCACAAAGGGGTCAAACTCACGCTCAGCGGCAAAGCCAACGAAACGCTCGAAGCGCCCATTGCCCTCGTGGCCATCGGGGTGGCTCCCCTCCTGCCCGAAGGACTTAAGGTCAAACTCGACCCGAAGGGCTGGATCCAAACCAACGACCGCTACGAGACTTCGATGCGTGGTGTCTACGCCGCCGGCGATATCATCGGGCCGCCTTGGCTTGCCCATGTGGCCAGCTTCGAGGCCATCCAGGCTGTCGAGGGTATGTTCGCCGGAAAATCCCCCCGCAAAGTGGATGTCTTCCCGGGCTGCACTTACTGCGAACCGCAAGTGGCCAGCGTCGGGCTGACCGAACGGGCGGCGAAAGAAAAAGGCCTCAAATACAAAGTCGGAAAATTTCCTTTCATGGCCAGCGGCAAAGCCCTTGCCGTGGGCGAAAGCGAAGGTTTCGTCAAAATCATTTTCGGCGAACCGCACGGTGAGATCCTCGGTGCCCACATTCTTGGTGCCCACGCCACCGAGATGATTGCCGAGCTCGGCCTAGCCATCGAGATGGAAGCGACCCACGAGGAACTCATCTCGACGATCCACGCGCACCCCACGCTGAGCGAATCGATCCACGAAGCGGCCGAGCAATCCCGCGGTCACGCCATCCACATCTGAAGACCCCCGCCAAGAGCCGGAATGGCTTTTTTGGGCTACGGCGGGCCCACATCAAAGATAGCGGACCGGTTTCTCCCGGAACGCGGCTAAAAGCCCTTCATTCGTTCAAGATTCAACTGAAGTCCGGCTCTGTTGGCGCGTCCCTGACGGATCCGGCGCACGATGACAAAACAAAGCGAACATCCCAGCGCGGCACTCGCGGCACACGTTGCCGCGGCAAGAACGAGGTAAGTGAACCTGCCTTGAGGCGGGGTGGGCAGCATCACTCCGACCAACAAAACAGCTGTCCCCAAACCGCACGCTGCAGCCAGCCAAGTCGATTTTTTCCACACACTCTTCCAGGTGGCCCGTGGGTCGCACCCGTAATGGGCCAGCAAGGCGGCCACAAATCCTACACCCAAACCGGTCAAGACACTGATGGTGAACAAATAAAGGGTGAAGTGGTCGCTCCGCCATTGCGCCAGCGTGGACGAGGCATCTCCGAAGAATGATTTTACGGTAGAATCCAGAAAGAGCTCATTGGCTGGGACACCGGTTGATGAGTTAGTTTTCACCCCACCAAGGTCAAGGTGGTCGAAACCTCCCCCCATGTCTTCCGCAGCAAGCACCTGACCAAATCCAAGAACCAAAGAGCAGCAGAAAATCAACGCGGTGACTTTATCTTTCATGATAATAGAAAATTAAACCAAGGATTGTCCGGGCGCTGAGATTTTTGACCTACCTTAATAGAAAATGAGAACCACAATCTTTCACCCTAACCCAAAAGAGGGGAGAGTTGTGGTGATCCAGCCCCGAGAAACTAGACAGTGTTGAGTGAGAGTTCTGCGGTGTAAAACCCGTAGAACCCATGAAAAACCGACACAGTGTAGAACAAATCA
>CAMBSX010000171.1 GCA_945870655.1 Chthoniobacter flavus
ACCGTGGCGACCGGCATCGAGGAGCACAACAACTACGCGGTCGATTTCATCGAGGCCACGCGCTGGATCAAAGAAAACCTGCCCTATGCGCGGGTCAGCGGCGGGGTGAGCAATATTTCCTTCAGTTTCCGCGGGAACAACGCGGTGCGCGAGGCGATGCACACCGCATTCCTTTACCACGCGATCAAAGCGGGCCTCGACATGGGGATCGTCAATGCCGGTCAGCTTGGGGTCTATGCCGAGATTCCGCCGGATTTTCTCGAACTGATCGAAGATGTCCTGCTCAACCGGCGTCCGGACGCGACCGAGCGGTTGGTCACCTTCGCCGAGACGGTGAAGGGCCAGGGCAAAGCGGCCACCGAAAAGGACACCAAATGGCGCGAGGCACCGGTCGAGGACCGCTTGGCCCACGCCTTGATCAAGGGCATTGTCGACCACGTCGACGAGGACACGGAAGAGGCCCGGCAGAAGTATGCGCGGCCCCTCGATGTGATCGAAGGCCCCTTGATGAACGGCATGCGCATTGTCGGCGATCTGTTCGGCGAGGGGAAAATGTTCCTCCCGCAGGTGGTCAAGAGTGCGCGCGTGATGAAGCGCTCCGTCGCCTGGCTCACCCCTTACATGGAGCGCGAGCGCGCGGCCAACCCGAATGCCCGCGCCCAGGGCAAAGTCCTCATGGCCACGGTCAAAGGCGATGTCCACGACATCGGCAAAAACATCGTTGGCGTCGTCCTGGCCTGCAACAGCTACGAGGTGATCGACCTGGGTGTCATGGTCTCCTGCGAAAAGATCCTCGCCGAGGCCCGCGCCCACGGGGTGGACGTGATCGGCTTGTCCGGTCTGATCACCCCCTCGCTCGACGAAATGATGCACGTCGCGGCCGAGATGAAGCGCGAGGGATTCGACCTCCCGCTCCTCATTGGCGGTGCGACGACGAGCCGCGCGCACAGTGCGGTAAAGATTGCCCCGTATTACGACAAAGAAGTGGTTCATGTGACCGATGCCTCGCGGGTGGTCGGGGTCGTTTCGCAATTGCTCAACCCGGAGACGCGACCGAAATTCGCGACCGACTTGGCCGCCGACTACGAGCGCCTGCGGGTCGAATTCGCGGCCAAGCAGCGGGATGCCAAGCTGGTCAAGATCGACGAGGCACGGAAGCGGCGGTTCGCTCCGGATTGGTCGAAGGAACAAATCGACACCCCGAGCTTCACCGGAGTGAAGGTTTTTGATGATTTTCCGCTCGAGGAACTGGTCGATTACATCGATTGGTCGCCCTTTTTCCACGCGTGGGAATTGCGCGGACGTTTCCCCGCGATTCTCGAAGACGAGGTGGTCGGAGAGCAGGCGACGGAACTTTACAAAGATGCGCGCGGGATGCTTGACCAATTGGTGGCTGAGAAGTGGATCACGGCGCGGGGGGTTTGCGCCATCGTACCGGCCAACAGCACGGGCGACGATATCGAGATTTATGCGGATGCCGACCGCTCCAAGGTGCTGAAAACCTTCCACACTTTGCGCCAGCAGTTGGACAAGTCATCGGGGCAGCCGAACTATGCGTTGTCCGATTTCATCGCGCCGAAGGAGAGCGGACGGATTGACTACTGCGGCGGTTTCACCGTCACGGCCGGCATTGGGGTCGAGGCGCGGGCCAAAGCGTTTGAGGCCGCCCACGATGATTACAATTCGATTTTGTTGAAGGCCTTGGCCGACCGGCTGGCCGAAGCGTTCGCCGAGCGCATGCACAAGGAGGTGCGCGATTTGTGGGGATACGGCAAAACGGAACAGCTGAGCAACGAAGATTTGATCCGGGAGAAATACCGCGGGATCCGTCCAGCCCCGGGTTATCCGGCCTGCCCGGACCACACCGAAAAGTGGTCCTTGTTCGATTTGCTCGCGAGCACCAAGCATACCGGGGTGGCTTTGACCGAGAGCTTGGCCATGATGCCGGCCAGTTCAGTCAGCGGGCTCTATTTTTCGCACCCGGAGGCGAAATATTTTGCGGTGGGCAAGATCCAGCGGGATCAGGTGGAGGACTACGCGCAGCGGAAGGGGATGACCGTACCCGAGGTCGAGAAGTGGTTGGCCCCGAATCTGGCCTACGAACCGAAGCGGTAGGGGATTCAGCAGAAAGTCACGAAGGGAGGGTTGATGGCGAGGTGAGGCTACCTGCGCGTGGTCACTCGCACCCTTGGCTTAGGAGATTACTTGCCTGAGGCGTTTGCTCTCCAGACTGCTGAGGGTGATCGGCTGCTTGGCTCCTTCAAGGTAGAGGTCCCAGCTGACCAGGTTTTTCCTCTCCATCTTAGCCACGGATTTTCTGTTCACGAGCAGACTGCGGCTGACTTTGGTAAAGAGTTCGGCCGGCAACTGGCTCTCCCAGAACGAGAGGGGCTTTTTCATCATGAGGATCTTTTCTTCGCCCAGGAAGATCCTGGTGTAGTCGCCCTGCGACTCGATGGCGGCAATCTCCCTTGCCTTCACCATCATGGAAAGTGATCTCTCCCGCAGCAGGACGAGGTCTTCGGACTCGAGACGTTTTGCGGTTTCCGTGCGGGGAGGAGAGATGCTTTCGCTTGCGGCTGCTTTTGCCGGGGCGAGCTGTTTGTTCAGACGCAGGATCGTCTTAGCAAGCCGATCGGCGCCGACCGGCTTGGTTAGGTAGTCGAGGGCATTGGCCTCGAAGGCCTTGATTGCATACTCGTCAAAGGCGGTGACAAAAACGATGGCCGGCTGGGGTTCAACCGTTTCGAGCTGCGGGAGGAGGGCGAAGCCGTTCTCTTTCGGCATCTGGATATCGAGAAAAATCACATCGGGTCTCTCCGCGCAGACTAAATCGAAAGCAGAGGAAACGTCTTCCGCCTCGCCCA
Source organism: Chthoniobacter flavus (assembly GCA_945870655.1). Lineage (GTDB taxonomy): Bacteria > Verrucomicrobiota > Verrucomicrobiia > Chthoniobacterales > JACTMZ01 > JACTMZ01. The sequence continues at coordinate 2,868 of CAMBSX010000171.1, forward strand.
CGATCTCCACCTCGGGATGAGCCTTGAGGCGCTTGGCCAAATGGATTCGGGAGGGTGACTCGTCATCGACCAGAATAGCGCGCAGGCGTGGAGGTTTGGGCTGTTCGGAGTTTCCGCTCATGGCTTCGTGATGGGGAGGGTCACCATCGACTGTACCC
>CAMBSX010000172.1 GCA_945870655.1 Chthoniobacter flavus
TGGGTACGGAAGCCGGGTCAACCTTGGAAAACCGCTCAACTGGTCATGCTGAACGAAAATACCAAGCTCGCGCCCGATCGCGCGGCGGGAACGCTCGGCGTCGACCACAACACAGAATACCGCCTGCAGGGCCGCTTCACCGGCGGCAAAGTCTACGAGCCGGCCAGCAATTCGTTTTATCCCGAGTTCGTCCTGACCGGCATCGAGGTTCGTTCGACCACCCCGCCCTTTATTTACCGCGACCGCAGCGCGCTCGACCCCAAGGTCCGCCTGCTTGTTCCCCCGCTTTAAGTCACCGACACGCCCTCCGTTGCCCCCGAGGAAGCACGCGGCGCCCCCCGGATTCGGGCTAATTCCCTTGCCCCCGGCAGGGCGGGCGCGTAGACACGCTGGATGCCTAAAACGCCTGTCTTTCTTCTTCTCACCACGTGTGCCATTTTTCTGGCTGGCTGCGCCGACCCCAATCGTGATGCGGTCAAGATCGGCATGAACATCGAGCTGACCGGCGAGATTCCCGCGGTCGGTGCCTCGAGCAAAAATGCGGCCGAATTGTTTTTCAACGCGCTCAACGAACAAGGTGGCGTGACCTTGGCCGGAGGGCCCAAGAAAGTCTCCCTGATCATCCGTGACAATGGCGGCAAGGCCGACCAAGCGGCCTCCGTCGCGCAGCAACTTATTTCGAGCCAGGATGTCGTGGCCATGATCGGGCCCAATTCCAGTGCCTGCGCCATCCCTGCCGGGGAAATCGCGGAGAGCCTCAAATGCGTCATGATCTCCCCTTGGTCGACCAACCCGAAGACCACCCTAGACCAAGCTACCAGCCAGCCGAAGCGCTATGTCTTCCGCGGATGCTTTACCGATCCGTTCCAGGCCATCGTCCTGGCCAAGTTCGCCCTCAACGACCTAGGGGCTAAGAAAGCCGCCGTCCTTTACGACGTTTCCTCGGAGGCACCGCTTGGCCAGGCCACCTTGTTCAAGGACACCTTCACGGCCCAGGGAGGTGAAATTGTCGCTTTCGAGACGTTCACCACCGGTGACAAGGACTTTTCCGCCCAGCTGACCAATATCCGCGAGGCCGCCCCGGACATCATCTTTCTTCCGACCTACTATAATGACGTCCCGCTCATCGCCCAGCAGGCGCGTCGCCTCGGCATCACCGCAAAATTTGTCGGCAGTGACGCCTGGAGCTCGCCGGAAATCATCAAGCTCGGCGGAGCCGACGTGGACGGTTCGTATTTCTGCAACCACTTCTCCACCCAGATCGCGACCGATGAGGCGAAAAAATTCATTGCCGATTACACCGCGAAATACGGCCAAGCCCCCGATGACGTGGCCGCGCTCACCTTCGATTCCTGCGGACTGATCACTGAGGCGCTGAAAGCGGGCGGCAAAAACGACCGCGAAGCGCTCCTTGGAGCGCTGGCCAAGATCCGCGAATACAAAGGCGTGACCGGCACCTTCCGCTTCGAGCCCGGTTCGGGCGATCCGATCAAGAGTGCCGTTGTCCTGCAGATCAAAGACGGTGCCTTCCAGTGGGTGACCAACGCGCAGCCTTGATCGCCTGATCTGCGCGCATGGATTACTTCGCGCAGCAGGCCATCAACGCCATCCAGCTCGGCTCGATTTACGCCCTCATCGCCCTGGGCTACAGCATGGTCTATGGCGTGCTCGTCATGATCAATTTCGCCCATGGCGACGTCTTCATGGTCAGCTCGTTCTTCTGCTTCCTCCTCTTACTCGTCCTGCCGGTTCCCTTCATTGCCGCGCTGCTCATCGTCATGCTTGCCACCGCCATTCTCGGTGTCTGCATCGAGCGTCTTGCTTACCGCCCATTGCGCAACGCCCCGCGCGTTTCGGCCATCATCACCGCCCTTGGTTGCGGACTGGTCATCCAAAACACGACGCTGAGCATCAGCCCCTACTCCCAGCGCATGCCGGAATTATTCACGCCGGTGACTTGGAACTTCGCCGGGCTGACCATTTCCTCCCTGCAAATCCTCATCGTCGGGATCTCGGTCGGGCTCATGCTCGCCCTGGATTTCTTCATCCGCAAAACACGCTACGGCATGGCCATGCGGGCCATCGCGCAGGACCGTGTCACCGTCCCGCTCATGGGCGTGCCGGTCAACCAGGTGATTGCCGTGACCTTCGCCCTCGGTGCCGCACTGGGTGGCGCGGCCGGCGTGCTTTACGCTTCGGCCTATCCCGTGATCAGCGCGACGATGGGCGTGCTCGTCGGCTGGAAAGCATTTGTTGCCGCGGTGATCGGAGGTATCGGCAACGTGCGCGGTGCGGTCCTCGGGGCCTACGTGCTCGGCGCGGTTGAAGTCTTCACCGTCACCGTCCTTCCTTCCACCTACCGCGACCTAGTCGTCTATAGTTTGCTCCTCGTCATCCTCATCTTCAAACCCTACGGGCTGCTCGGCCGGCCTTCAGTGCAGAAGGTATGACACGCTGGCTGCAACATCCGCCGCCGCGCGGCGTGCTCCTTGTCCTTCTCGCTGCCGGGCTGGCGGCCTGCTTCGCCATCGAACAGTTTGGCCTGGTCGACGACTACGTGCGCTTTGTCCTTATCACGCTCGGGATCAACATTATCCTTTGCGTCAGTCTCAACCTGGTCAACGGATGGATGGGGGAATTTTCCGTCGGTCACGCCGGCTTCATGGCCCTCGGTGCCTATCTCTCGGCGTGCGTCTCGGTCAAATGGCTCAGCTGGGGCGACCCGCTCTGGATGTTCCCGCTTGCTGTCATTGGAGGTGGCCTGATGGCCGGCGCGGTGGGATTTCTCCTCGGGCTGCTCTCCTTCAAAACCCGCGGTGACTACCTCGCCATCATCACGCTCGCCTTTCTCATGATTGTGAAATCGGGAATTGAAAATATCCCGTATGTCGGCGGCCCGCGCGGTTTTCTCGGCATCGACAACCACACCACTCTTCTTTGGACGGCGATTTGGACGGTTCTCACCCTCTGGACCATCCGCAACCTCGTCTACTCGCGCTTTGGCCGGGGTATTGT